>NZ_OMWA01000020.1 GCF_900314615.1 uncultured Methanobrevibacter sp.
ACCTAATGGATTACAATTCCTTGAGACTGTTAATGTTGTTGGTGCTAAGGTGGTTAGTGAAACTCCGAATGGTCAAGTGATTACTTGGGTTTTAACTAATTTAACTAAAGGCAGTGCAATTATTACTGTTAGGGTTAAAGTTAATGCTTTAGGTGATTTAACTAATAATTTAACTGTTGTTGGTCCTAGAGGTAATACCACTACTGTAAACTGTACTGTTTATCCTAAACCGTTAGTAGATGTTTCTGTTAATATTACTAGTGATAAGGATGAGTACTTTGTTGATGATATTGCTGTTTGGACAATAACTGTTTCCAATGCTGGTAACGGTACTAATGCAACAAATGTTAATTTGAAAGATTTATTCCCATCTGTTAACTTTAAGTTTATTAATTGTACTGATGAAAATGGTAATCTTTATGATTTAACTGAAGATTGGATTATTCCGTTTATGGGTAATGGTACTAATATCACATTTACTGTATACTCTAAAGCTACAATTCCTGGAACTGGTATTGAAAATACAGCTAAAGTTAATTGTACTGAAGATGAGTGGAACTACACTAACAATAATGCAACTAAATTAGTCGATGTTGTTGTTCTTCCTCAGCCTGTTAAAGTTGCATCTAATACTACTCCGTATTATCATGAAGAAATTGAGTATAATTTGACTGTTGTTAATGTTGGAAATAATAATTATATGGATAATTTAACAGTCATTGACAGTTTACCTAATGGATTACAATTCCTTGAGCTTGGGTTTTAACTAACATTACTAAAGGCAGTGCTACTATTACTGTTAGGGTTAAAGTTAATGCTTTAGGTGATTTAACTAATAATTTAACTGTTGTTGGTCCTAAAGGAACTAGCATCACTGTTGATGAAACTGTTTATCCTAAACCGTTAGTTGATGTTTCTGTTAATATTACTAGTGATAAGGATGAGTACTTTGTTGATGATATTGCTGTTTGGACAATAACTGTTACAAATGCAGGTAATGGTACTAATGCAACCAATATTAACTTAAAAGATCTATTCCCATCAAAATACTTCGAATTTATCAACTGTACTGATAAGAATGGAAATCTTTATGATTTAAATGATGGAATTCCATTTATGGGTAATGGTACTAATGTTACTTTCATAATCAATTCAAAAGCAGTTGCTCCAGAAACCAATATTAATCATGCTGTTAATGTTAATTGTACTGAAGATGAATGGAATTACGATAACAATGAAGCAAATAAATTAGTAAACATTGTTCCTCTTCCAGAACCAATCAAAACCGTATCTAATGATACTCCGTATTATCATGAAGAAATTGAGTATAATTTAACTGTTGTTAATGTAGGTAGTGACAATTATATGGATAACTTAACTGTTATTGACAGTTTACCTAATGGTTTACAATTCATCAAAACAGTTAGCGTTACTGGTGCTAAAGTACTTGGAGAAACACAAAATGGTCAAGTGATTACTTGGGTTTTAACTAACGTTACTAAACGCAGTACAATTATTACTGTTAGGGTTAAAGTTAATGCTTTAGGTGATTTAACTAATAATTTAACTGTTGTTGGTCCTAGAGGCAATAGTACTACTGTTGACTGTACTATTTATCCTATTCCTTTAGTTGATGTTTCTGTTAATATTACTAGTGATAAGGATGAGTATTTTGTTGATGATGTTGCTGTTTGGACAATAACTGTTTCCAATGCTGCTAATGGTACTAATGCTTCAAATATTAGGTTGAGTGAGTTGCTTCCTGAAGAGTTTGAGTATATTGATTGTACTGTTGTTAATGGTACTTTTTAATGCTGTCAATGCAACTTGTGATGAGAAAGAGTGGAATTACACCAACAATAAAGATGATGTGACTGTTGAGATTGTTTCATTCCATAAACCTGCGAAAACTGTATCCAATAGCACTCCATATTATCATGAATTTGTTGAGTATACATTAACAGTTGAGAATTTAGGTAACAATACTTATACTAGTGAGTTTGATGTTATTGACAGTTTACCAGTTGGTTTACAATTCATTGAAACCATTAAGATTGATGGTGCTGATTTAATTGATGAAACCGTTGATGGTCAAGTTGTTACTTGGAGATTGACTAATATTTCTGGTAAGTCTAATGCTACTATTGTGATTAGGGTTAAAGTTAATGTTTTAGGTAGTTTGACTAATAATTTGACTGTTGTTGGTCCTCGTGGTGCTACTGGTATGGTTAACTGTACTATTAATCCTGTTCCTATTGTTGATGTTTCTGTTAATATTACTAGTGATAAGGATGAGTATTTTGTTGATGATGTTGCTGTTTGGACAATAACTGTAACTAATGCTGCTAATGGTACTAATGCTTCAAATATTAGGTTGAGTGAGTTGCTTCCTGAAGAGTTTGAGTATATTGATTGTACTGTTGTTAATGGTACTTTTACAATAAAGATGATGTGGCTGTTGAGATTGTTTCATTCCATAAGCCTGTTAAAGTTGTGTCTAATAGTACTCCTTATTATCATGATGAGGTTGAATACACTTTAACTGTTATGAATATGGGTAATAATACCTATACTAGTGAGTTTGATGTTATTGACAGTTTACCAGTTGGTTTACAATTCATTGAAACCATTAAGATTGATGGTGCTAAATTACTCAGTGAAGAGCAAGATGGCCAAGTTGTTACCTGGAGATTGACTAATATTTCTGGTAAGTCTAATGCTACTATTGTGATTAGGGTTAAAGTTAATGCTTTAGGTAGTTTGACTAATAATTTGACTGTTGTTGGTCCTCGTGGTGCTACTGATATGGTTAACTGTACTATTGATCCTGTTCCTATCGTTGATTTGTCAGTTAATATTGATAGTGATAAGGATAATTACTTTATAGGTGATGTTGCAATTTGGACTGTTACAATATCCAATGCGGAAAATGGAACCAACGCAACTAACGTAAGCCTAAAAGATTTATTCCCTAATGAGTTTGAGTTCATTAACTGCACTCTTCCAGAAGGCACTATCTATGATAAAGATACTGGCATTTGGACTATTGGAAAAATGGCTAACGGAACTACTCTTACATTAACAATCACTTCTCGCGCTATAGCTGTTAAAAACAATATTGTTAATGAGGTAAATGCAACTTGCAGTGAAAACGAATGGAATTTAACAAACAATGTCGATGATAAATTAGTAAATGTTTTAGCACTTCCTTTAATTGAAAAAACAGTAAACACTACAACTCCTTACAATAAAGAATTTGTAGAATATTACTTAACAGTTAAAAATATCGCTGATAGTAACTATATCAATAATTTAACCGTTATAGACAGTTTACCTGATGGCTTGATATTTGTCGAAACTATCGGTATTTCTGGTGCTGACTTAATTAAGGAAACTGCAGATGGTCAAAAAATCACCTGGATTATTACAAATATTTCTGCTAAATCTGAAGCAGTAATCACTGTAAAAGTCTTTGTTGATGATATAGGCGAGTTAACAAACAACCTTACTCTTGTAGGGCCTAATGGTGATAATTACACAGTTGATTGTACTGTCAATCCGATTCCAATTACAGATTTAGAAATAATAAAACTAGTTTCAACTACAATCCCACATAAAAACGATATAATCATTTGGACTCTCATTGTTACTAATAAAGGGGTAAACACTGCCGTAAACACTATAGTAACAGATAAATTGCCTGCTGGTTTAATTTATCTTTCAGATGATTCCTTAAACAATTATGATCCTGAATCTGGTATTTGGACTATTGGAGACCTTGCTAGTGGTGAGTCTATAACAATTAATATTGAAACCTTAGTTGATACAACTAACAAAACAATAATTAATTTAGCAGATGTCACTTCAGACACATATGACGTTAATGAAACAAACAATCACTGTAATAATTCAACTACTGTTCCTCCAGAAGCTGATTTGGTACTTACTATTGAACCAGACGTAACTGAAGTTACAGTAGGTGATACAGTAATTTACACTATTACAGTTAAAAATCAAGGACCGGATAGTGCTGTTAACTCTCGTGCGACAGTTGTGATTCCTAAAGAACTAGAACTTTTAGGTTATAAACCTTCCAAAGGTACTTATGACCCCGAAACTGGTATTTGGACAATTGGTGATGTAGCTCCTGGTGAAGAGGTAACTCTTATACTTGAAACAGAAGCATTGGTAAGTGGAAAAATAGTTGTCAAAGCAGGTGTTGTCTGTGATACTTATGAAAGCGATCTTTCAAACAACAATGATACTGCTGAGATAACTGTATTGCCTAAAAAGCCTCAACCTCCTGTAAATCCAGAAAATCCTTCCAAACCTCCAGTTGATAAAGTTCCAACAATGCATACTACAGGTAACCCAATTGTAATGGTTCTTTTAGCACTATTGGCTATTGCTAGTGTAACCTTAAGAAGAAAAATTTAAACACGATGGGAATTAATTTTCCCATACTTTTTTTATTTTTTTAATCAGAAAATAACATCAATATAATAGAAGTTACATGTTAAAATTAAATACCTTTTTTGTGAAACTATTATTTTAATCATCTCTATATTCTATTATTTTCATAGATTCAAACTATTTTTTTAAATTAAATTGCATAATCTACATCACTTAATCAAAAAATCATATTTTCTAATTTTTCAAATAATATAAAAATTATTAATGAGAAATATATAAATGATTAAATTAAATTGTGTGATTAAATGAAAAGTGATAGTATTAAAAAAGGAATTCAAAGAGCTCCTCACAGGTCTCTTTTAAGAGCTTGCGGTTTAGACGATGATGACTTTAAAAAACCATTCATCGGAATCGCTAACAGTTTTACAGACATTGTACCAGGTCATATTCATTTAAAAGAATTGGTCGAATTTGTAAAAGAAGGAATTATCGCTGCTGGAGGTATTCCATTTGAATTTGACACCATGGCAGTATGTGATGGAATTAGTATGAACCATGAAGGTATGAAATATTCCCTTCCTTCACGTGAAATAATTGCAGCAACTGTTGAATCAATGACTAAAGGTCATGCATTTGACGGATTAGTTTTAATTCCAAGCTGTGATAAAGTAGTTCCTGGAATGATTATGGGTGCAGCACGTGTTAATGTACCAAGTATTGTTGTAACTGGTGGACCAATGCAGTCCGGTGAATACAATGGTAAACCTGCAGACCTTATTACTGTATTTGAAGCGGTCGGTGCTAATTCTGCTGGAAAAATGACTGATGAAGAAGTTTATGAACTTGAAAAATGTGCTTGTCCTGGTGCTGGAAGTTGTTCAGGACTATTTACAGCAAACACTATGGCATGCATTACAGAAACATTTGGTTTATCTCTTCCTACATGTGCAACTACTCATGCAAGAACTGAAGAAAACAACCAGATGGCATTTGAGTCTGGAAAACAAATAATTAAACTCGTTGAGGAAGACATCAAGCCTTCAGATATCATGACTCAAGCTGCATTCAACAATGCAATTGCTGTTGACATGGCATTGGGAGGATCATCCAACACTGCACTTCACATTCCAGCAATTGCAAGTGAAATTGAAGGAGTTGATGTGGATTTACAACTTTTCGATGAAATTTCAAGAAAAGTTCCTCACATTGCACTTATATCTCCTGCTGGTGAGGACTCAATGATGGATCTCCATTTAGCTGGTGGAATTCAGGCAGTACTTAAAACATTAGGGGATAAAATAGACACCAATCAATTGACTGTAACTGGAAAAACAATTGCTGAGAATTTAGAAACAGTTGAAAATAAAAACACTGATGTCATTCACACATTGGACAATCCGGTTCATGAAGATGGTGGAATAGCAATATTGAAAGGTAATCTTGCACCAAATGGTAGTGTAGTTAAAAAAGGTGCAGTTGCAGACCATTTGATGCATCTTAAAGGGCCAGCAAAAGTATATGACTCAGAAGAAGATGTTACAAAAGCAATATTTGACCATGAAATCGAAGAAGGAGATATTGTTGTAATCAGATATGAAGGGCCTAAAGGCGGACCTGGAATGCGTGAAATGTTAAATCCAACATCTGCTCTTGCAGGAATGAACATCAAAGATGTGGGATTGATAACTGACGGAAGATTCTCTGGAGGAACAAGGGGTCCATGTATCGGTCACGTTTCACCTGAAGCAAGAGAAAACGGTCCGATTGCAGCAATTCAAAACGGAGATATCATTGAAATTGACATTAACAACAGATTTATTAATGTAGAGTTAAGTGATGAGGAAATTGAAAAAAGATTGAAAGAGGTCAAACACCCTGAAAGTGATGTTTCCGGATGGTTGGCATTATATCAAAAACTTGTACACTCTGCTGATACTGGTGCTATTTTAAGGTAGTGTTAAAATGGAAATACTAAATTATAATGACATTAATTTAGCAGAAACTATTAAACGTTCAGAAGAAGATGTAAATAATGTTTTAGATATTGTATCTGACATTTTAGGCAACGTTAAAACTAATAAAGATAATGCTATTAGGGAATATACTGAAAAGTTTGACGGTGTTACAATAGAAAATCTGAAAGTATCCAAAGATGAAATTAAAGAGGCTTATGAAACTTTGGATGATGAACTGCTTTCAGCTTTAAAACAGGCCGCATCAAACATTGAAAAATTTCATAAAAAACAGATTCCTTCTGAATGGAAAATGGAAGTAAATCCCGGAATCGTTGCAGGTCAAATTGTAAGACCAATAAACTCTGCTGGATGTTATATTCCAGGAGGACGTGCAGCTTACCCTTCATCAATTCTTATGACAGTAATCCCTGCAAAAATCGCAGGTGTTGAAAAAGTCGTTTGTGTAACCCCTCCACAAAAGGACGGAAAAATTTTGGATGCTATTTTGGTTGCAGCTGACATTGCAGGTGCTGATGAAATATATAAAGTTGGCGGAGCACAGGCAATTGCCGGACTTGCTTACGGTACAGAATCAATACCTCGAGTAGAAAAAATTGTAGGTCCTGGAAATATATTTGTTACTGCAGCAAAGAAATTAGTATATGGTCAAGTAGATATCGAGTTTCCGGCAGGTCCCTCAGAAGTGTTGATTTTAGCTGATGAAACTGCAAACCCTGAATTTTTAGCAACTGACATTTTGGCACAGGCAGAACATGATCCTAATGCGTCATGCTTTTTGGTGACTGACTGTGAAGACTTGGCAGTTAAGACAGATGAGTTTGTAGCCCAATTGACTGAGATTGCACCAAGGCGTGAAATTATTGAGGAATCATTGTCAAAAAGTGGAAAGATCATTATCACTGACACATTTGAGGAAGCTATTCATGTTACAAACGAATATGCTCCTGAACATTTAATCATAACCACAAAGGATGATGATGAAACACTATCACACATTAACAATGCAGGATCTATCTTTTTAGGTTCATACTCACCTGTAGCAGCGGGAGATTACGGATCCGGTACAAACCATGTGCTGCCTACAGGAGGAGGAGCTAAAATGTATTCAGGCCTTTCAACTGAAGCGTTTATCAAAAAGCCTACTGTTCAAAGACTGACCAGGGAAGGTCTTGAAGAGCTTTCAAAAACTTCAGTTCCTATAGCCGAATATGAAGGATTTTTTGCTCATGCAAATTCCTTTAAAACAAGATTAAAATAATGTTTATAAGTTTATTTTTCTTATAAACCTTTCTTATTTTTTTTAAAATAAAAACAATTGTATATTCTCATTACAATTTTATGAAATGACTTTCTAAGCTATTTATATATTTTTTAAATCTAATTAAAAAGCAATAGATAAATTAATAACTTAATCCATTATACTTGGTGATGGTTATTGAAGTAGTTAAATACGCCTCCCAGTATAATTATTGGGGGGAGAGAATGTATGAGAAGATGATGCTTCTTCTCACAATAGTCTTAGTTATTATTGCAATTATTGACTTATTCTTACAGGTTAGATGATTGAATTTTAATTAAGTAGGACAGTCGAATTTTGAAAAGAATGGGTCGTGATTTTTCAAGGTCTACCCGCTGGAAGTTTTGCGTAACTCTCCCCATTCTTTTTTAATTTCAAAATATCTCCTTATTTTAAATTAAATTAGGTATTTTAGTTATTTTTATATATTAGTTTTTTTAAAATATTATTGAATATGATTTTTTCATATTCTGATTATGATGTAATCGTACCAAGTTTAATGGAAAAACAGTTGTCTAATCGGGTAGTAGCTTATAAGTATTTTTTAATTTCTTATAAGCTTGGACAACACTTAATGCTTTTTTTAAATATTTTTTTATAGTGATATTATGGATTTTGAAAGAGTTGACATGAGGGAAATGTCTTTGGAAGATCAAAAAACTGGTGCAAAACAGGCTCAATTAGTTTTTAAGCTTAATCATACAATGCCAATGACTGATGAGTACAATGAAGTTTTAAAAGAGTTGTTTGGTGAGAATTTAGGGGAAGATTCAATGGTTATGGCTCCTATTGCAGGTGCTGCATTTGACCATATCAAAATTGGTAAAAATGTTTTCATTAATTCCAATTCACTTTTAATGGCCCGTGGCGGAATAACTGTCGAAGATGATGTAATGATGGCCGCCAATGTTCAGCTGCTCTCAAACAACCATGATGAATATGACAGACAGGTTTTAACCTGCAAACCTATCCACATCAAAAAAGGAGCGTGGATTGGTGCCGGTGCAAGTATTTTGCCGGGCGTAACCATTGGAAAATATGCAATTGTCGGTGCCGGAGCTATTGTCACTAAAGATGTCGGCGACTATGAGGTTGCTGTCGGTGTTCCTGCAAAAGTTGTAAAAACTTTGGATAAGGATAAATTTTAAATCCTTACAATTTTCTTTTTTTAAAACAATTTAATAAATTTACTTTAATTTTCTAAATTCGATTCCTTATTATTGTTTTTTAAATATGCATTAATTATTAAGTTTAGTTAAGTTTATATATTTAATAATTTAACAGAATATGATTTTTCATATTCGCACTTTCATTAATAGAAAGAAAACTACTGATTAAACAGTTGTCTAATCTGACGGTAGTTTATAGGTTTTGTCCTATAAACTTAGACAACACTATTTTTGAATTATTTTTTACAGATTAAGATATTTTTTGTAATTTTGCATATCTTTATTAAATATTAAATATAAACTAAAATTATAATGAAAATTTATCATTATTTTTATTTTTATAACCGAGGTGAATATTTTGCAAGGTTTATTAAATGATTGGAGAAGAACAAATTACGCTAACGAATGCACTGCCGAAATTGCAGGTAATGACGTTACCGTCATGGGTTGGGTACATGAAATCCGTGACTTCGGTGGAATCATGTTCGTAATTTTACGTGATGTAACCGGAAGGGTTCAAGTAACCGCTCCAAGTAAAAAAGTAGAAGCAGAAATTTTAGAAGAATTAAGAAGTTTAAGAAAAGAATCTGTTGTTGCAATTAAAGGTTTAGCTCAGGAAGCTCCTAAAGCACCAAACGGTGTTGAAATCTTACCGAAAGAAGTTAAAATCTTAAACTTGGCTAACCAACCTTTACCAATGGATCCTACAGAAAAAGTAAAAGCTGGAATTGATACAAGATTAGATTCAAGATTCTTGGATATCAGAAAAGAAAACGTTTCAGCTATATTCAAAATCAAAGGTCAAATGTTCCATTCAATAAGGGACTTCTTCTATGACAATGGATTTTATGAAATCAACACTCCTAAACTTGTAGCTTCAGCTACTGAAGGAGGAACAGAATTATTCCCGATTATTTACTTTGAAAAAGAAGCATTTTTAGGCCAGTCTCCACAATTGTACAAACAGATGATGATGGCTAGTGGAATGGATAAGGTATTTGAAATCGGTCAGATTTTCAGAGCAGAAGAGCACGATACCTTAAGACACTTGAACGAAGCTGTTTCCATCGATGCAGAAGCTTCATTCATGGATGATGTTGATGTAATGAACGTTTTAAATGACATGCTCGTTAAAGTGATTACAGACATTAATGACAAATGTGCAAACGAACTGGAGATTTTAGACCACAAAATTGAAGTTCCAGAAAAAAGATTCCCAGTTGTAACCTATGATGAAGCATTGGAAATAGTCAATGCTAAAGATATTGAAATGCAATGGGGAGAAGACTTATCCCGTGAAGCTGAAAAAGTTTTAGGAGATGCTATGGGCGGATTCTACTTCTTAACCGAATGGCCAACTGAAATCAAACCTTTCTATGTAATGCCTAAAGAAGGAGATGAAAAATACTCTCACGCTTTCGATTTAATGTACAATAACTTAGAATTATCTTCAGGTGCTACCCGTGTACACCAGTATGATTTATTAGTAAAACAAATCGAAGAAAGAGGCTTAAACCCAGACGGATTTGGAAGCTATCTTAAAGCGTTTGAATACGGTATGCCTCCTCATGCAGGTTGGGGTGTAGGTGCTGACAGGTTAACTATGGTACTTACCGGTGCTGAAAACATCCGTGAATGTGTACTCTTCCCAAGAGACAGACACAGATTAACCCCTTAATCTTTTTTTCTTTTTTAAGATAATATGGAAGAATATGATATAGCTATTGTTGGCGGAGGACCAGCCGGAATAATGGCGGCTATTGCAGCCAGTCAAAGTTCCTCAAGTGTCATACTGCTTGAAAAGAACTCCTCACTTGGTCGCAAATTATTGCTGACCGGCGGAGGCAGATGCAATATCACAAACCTCAAGCCAATAAAAAAGCTATTGAATATTTATCCCCAAAAAAATTTTTTAAAACACTCTTTTTTTACATTTACAAATGAAATGCTGCTGTCACTTTTTGAAGACAAAGGCTTGGGATTCATTGAAGAGGATGACAACAGAATTTTTCCCGAAACAGAAAAGGCCAGTGATATCTTAGAAGTTTTAACTGATTACTTAAAAGATGTTGTTATAAGTTATAACTTTGAAGTTAAAACAATAACAGATGACTTTGTTATAAATGATAAGTTAAAAGCCAAAAAGATAATAATTGCAACCGGAGGCGTTACATATCCTCAGACAGGCTGCAGTCCTAAAAACTACTCTTTAACTTCTCATGCAGTAACAGACATTAAATATGGTTTGAGTCCATTGATTACCAAAAAAGATTTGTCTGATATTGCAGGTGTGACTCTTTATGATGTTGTTATAAGTTATAAGAAATCAAAGGTAAAAGGTAATGTTCTTTTTTCACATGTCGGTTTGACAGGTCCTGGAATTATTAACCTGAGCAATGAGATATCAGAAGGTATAAGTTATAACTTATTAGAGGATAATCCTGATGTTGATGTTGATATAGCTATTGACCTTTGTCCTGATTTTTCTCGTGAAGATCTTTTAGAGAAATTCAACAGCGATTTTCAGGCTAAAGGAAAAACAATGGTTAAAAATTACCTCAAAATGTATCTGACTAACAGTTTTATAGATTTCTTTTTGGATGAGATTAATCTTGACGGTGAAACTCAGCTCTCACGCATCAACAAAAAGAGCAAAAATCGTTTAATTGAAAATCTCAAAAGATTTACATTTGAAATAACCGGTTTTAATGGGAAACTTTCAAAAGTTACTGTCGGCGGTATCGATTTGGCCAATGTAAATCCGAAAACAATGGAGTCCACATTAACACCGGGCTTGTATTTCGCCGGTGAAGTTCTGGATTTGCACGGTCCGACCGGAGGATATAACTTAAAAATTGCATTTTCAACAGGGTATCTTGCAGGTTTCTCAGCAAGTGAAAAGTAATTTTTTTGTTCACTATTTTTAAAATTACATATATAATCAAAATATTTAACATAAATATAATTTAAAAATTATCTTATGACAGACAAAATGTTCATGGGTGCATCAACCAAGCAAGGTCTCGACATTGCTAACAAAAGCAGAGAGATTATCCGTGGCCTTATTGGGGATGATGTCAAAGATTTAAAACCTATAGAAAGAGACATCGTTGAAAGGATTGTTCATTCAACTGCAGATCCTGAATATGCAAAATTAGTCTACATGAGTCCTGATTTTGTAGATGCAGCTATGGCATCCCTTAAAAACAAAGAAACCATTTTAACCGATATCAACATGGTTAAATATGGTATTACAAGGTATGAGGGAGAAGTTGAGTGTTATATCAAAAATGAAGAAGTTGTAAAGATAGCTAAAGAGCACCAGATTACAAGAGCCGCTGCGGCAATGAGATATGCTGCACAGAATGATTTTGAAGGAATTGTGGTATCAGGTAATGCTCCTACAGCTGTTTTTGAAGCAATGGATTTATACGAAAAAGGCGAAATGAATCTTAAAGCTATTGTTGGAGTTCCTGTTGGTTTTGTGGGAGCTGCCGATTCTAAAGAAGCTTTAAAGAATTCCAATATTCCAAATATTGTTGTCGAAGGACCTAAAGGCGGAACACCTATTGCAGTTGCTTGTGTAAATTCGTTAATACAACATTTATAGCGTGATAGAATGAATTCTGAAGAATTATTTAATGAATCTAAAAATTATTTCCCTGGTGGTGTAAACTCACCGGTAAGAGCTTTTAAGCCTTATCCGTTTTTTGTTAAAAGTGCAGGTGGTTCCAAACTTACTGATGAAGATGGAAAAACCTATATTGACCACTGTCTGGCTTATGGTCCATTAATTTTAGGCCATGCAGATCCTAAAGTTGTAAGGGAAGTTTCTAATCAGCTTACTATTGGAACAGCGTATGGTACTCCAACTGAAAATGAAATAACTCTTGCAAAAGAGGTCATTGATAGAATTCCATCTGCTGAAATGGTAAGGTTCTGTAACAGTGGAACTGAAGCTACCATGAGTGCAATAAGACTTGCTAGAGGTTTTACAGGAAGAGATAAAATTATTAAATTTGAAGGTGCATATCATGGTGCACATGACTATGTTTTAGTTAAAGGCGGTTCAGGTGCTGCAACTTTACCTGATTCACCGGGAATACCTGAAGATACAACTAAAAATACTTTATCTGTTCCATTCAATGATGAAGAAGCTCTAACAGAGTTAATAGAAAAAGAAGGTGAAAACATTGCCTGTATTATTATGGAAGTAGTCATGGGCAATGTCGGATGTATTGAGCCTAAACCTGGATTTTTAGAGTTCATCAGAAAAATTACAGAAGAAAATGGTATTGTATTAATATTTGATGAAGTAATTACCGGTTTTAGAGCATCCCGTGGCGGAGCTCAAGAGTACTATGGAGTTACTCCGGATTTAACCACATTAGGTAAGATTGTCGGTGGAGGACTTCCTATGGGTGCATTCTGTGGTAAAAAAGAAATCATGGAACTCATTGCACCTCAGGGTCCTGTTTATCAGGCAGGCACTTTTTCAGGAAACCCTGTATCTGTACAGGCAGGTATTTCCACAATGGCACAGCTTGACGATGCATTTTACAAGGAACTTGAAAGAAAAGGCAATTACCTGAGAGGAAATATCAGGTCCATTATTGAAGATGAAGAGTATAACATTCAGCCTGTCGGACTTGCGTCAATGTTTCAGATTTATTTCAATCCGGCACCTGTTTACAATTATGCCGATGCTCAGCAGTCTGATAGAAAACAGTTCTTAAGATACTTCAAGGCATTGCTTAAAGAAGGCGTATTCATTCCGCCATCTCAGTTTGAATGTAATTTTATTTCAAATGCACATACAATGGAGGATTTACAGAAAACTTCTGATGCAATAGAAATTGCTTTGGAAATGGCATTTAAAAAAAGAAGAAGGTAATATAATGGAAATAGACTTTAAAGAAGTTGCATCATATATAATTATTCTTGTTATTGTATTGATTGCTGCACAGCATCTTAATGTAGTTGTTTCAGGAAGTATGGAGCCTGCATTCTACAGAGGAGATATTGTTTTAGTTGAAAAAGCCGATTTCCTCGGTATACATGAATTTGACCCTACTACTGTTGAAGTAGGGGATGTTGTTGTTTATGATGCAGCATGGTATGACCAGCCGGTCATTCACAGAATTATTAATATTACAGAAATTAACGGAACTACGATGTATGTGATAAAAGGAGATAACAACGGTTCTCCAGATCCGTATTACGTTAAAGCAGATCAAATTAAACAAAAAGTAGTAACCTTAGGTGATAATTTAGTTATTATTCCAAAAGTAGGTTATCTTTCCCTCTGGTTAAGAGGTTTATGATTATTAAGGTGAGTTAATGTATTTTGAAATTGAAAGACAAGCTATAGAAGCTATTAATAAGGCTTTAGATCAGTATGATGAAGAAATAGACAGGAATTTTAAATTGGAATTTCCTCCAAATCCTGAATTGGGAGACCTTGCAAGTACCATTGCATTTGCCCTTACAAAAAAATTAAGAACTTCACCTCCTGAAGTTGCAAAGGATTTGGTTGAAAAAATAGAAGTTCCGGAAATCTTTTCAAAAGTCCAAAACTTCGGACCATACGTCAATTTCTTCATTGACTATTCAAAATTTTCTAAAATGCTTTTAGAAAAAGTAGATGATAATTATGGTCAACTTCCAAAATATGATGAAAAATTAATATTGGAGCACACTTCAGCTAATCCAAACGGTCCACTTCATATTGGCCACATCAGAAACTCTATTTTTGGAGATTCCCTTGCAAGACTTCTTAAACTGGCAGGAAGGGATGTAACAACTCAATATTATGTAAATGATATGGGAAGACAAATTGCCATTATCGTATGTGGAATAACCGAATGCGGTTTAAAAATTAAAGATTATGAAGGAGAAAAACTTGACCATAAAATTGGAAAATTATACTATGATGCAAATAAGGCTGTAGAGGAAGATGAAGCCTTGAACGCTAAAGTTGATGAATTAATCCAAAAATATGAAGAAGGTTCTGATGAAGAGCTCAACAAAATCTTTGAAGATGTTGTATCCAAATGTATCAGCGGAATGAAAGAATCACTTTTAAGAATGAATATTGTCCATGATGACTTTGTATGGGAAGGACAGTTTGTCAGAAACGGCGAAGTCGATAATCTTGTAACATACATCCAAAGAGAAGGATTTACAAGAGAAGATGATGTTTTATACATTGATTTAACTGACTTTAACATTGAAAAAGAGTTTGTTTTAAGAAGATCCAACGGTACTTCACTTTACTCAACCCGTGATTTGGCTTATCACAAATACAAAGCTACATTAGGTGATACTGTACTTGATATTTTAGGTTCAGACCACAAACTGGCTGCAAAACAGATTAAAGTCATCTTTGAAGAAATCTTTAGGCAAGAAGCTCCTGAAGTAATATTCTATGAGTTCATCACTCTTCCTGAAGGTTCAATGTCTACAAGAAAAGGTAAATTTGTATCAGTGGATGAGCTGATTGATGAAGCTGTTCTAAGAGCACATGATGAAATCAAATCAAGAAACCCTGATTTGTCTGAAGATGAAATTGCTCCTATGGCTGAAGAAATCGGTGTAGGTGCTGTAAGATTCTTCATTGCAAAACTGTCTCCTGAAAAACACCTGACATTTAAATGGGATGAAGCATTAAGCTTTGAGAGAGGCTGTGCATCTATCCAGTATGCTCATGCGAGAGCATGCAAATTGCTTGAAAAATCAGGTAAGGACATAAGCTCTTTAGAAGTGGCAGATGACTGGGTTCCTGATGAAGCAGAACAGGACTTAATAAGACAAATCGCTAAATTCCCGCAGGTTGTAGAAGACTGTGCAAACAAAAAAAGAGTTCACAACATTACTCAGTACTGTCAGGATTTAGCAGGTTCATTCAACAAATTCTACAAATCAGAACAGGTTATTGGATCTGATGTGGAAGATACAAGACTTATTTTAGTTGACAGAGCTAAAATAACCATTAAAAATGCTTTAGATATTTTAGGTGTTTCAGCACCTGAAAAAATGTAGATGAGTCATACTCATCTTTAATTTCTTTTTTTTACTTTAACGTCTGTAATTTGATTACTTTCATCCAACCTTACTTTTGCATATATATCCTAATTTTAAATAATAATCATTTTTGCATATGGGCAATGTTAAAGTAAAATTCGGCTGTTTAAAATCAACTTTCAAACAATCAATGTTAAAATAATTGATGGTAATTGTGTTTTAAAAAAAGTAAAAAATTAATCCACATAGTGGATATAATCTTCTTTTCTGGCTATAGGTTCAGGTGTTTCCATGTCGGGATAGCCTAGAACAACATGGCCTATTCCTTCATAGCTTTCTGGAATTCCCCATTCTTTCAGTAATGCTTTACCTTTTTTGGAGGCAAATTCATCACGGGCTCTGTGAATCCAGCAGCTTGCGATTCCAATTGCATGAGCAGCATTTACAAGCACTGCCAGTACGCTTGACCCGTCTTCTACAAAGGTAGGAACATCACTGTCTGCCAATACAATCAGAAGTGTTGGAGCTCCATAGAACGGATCCATATCATCAGGCATTTCTACAGGAAAATAGCTTCTGTTCCATTCTGAAAACTCCTTAATTGTTTCAGGATTTTGGATTACGACAATTTTAGGTGATTGGAGGCCTCTTGCAGTTGGTGCATAGGTTCCAGCTTCCAAAATTGTTTTAAGCTCTTCGTCACTGATTTGTTCTTCTTTGAATTTTCTGATACTTCTTCTTGTTTTTAAATCTTCTATTGTCTGATTCATTTTAAGTCCTCGCCGATTTTAATTAGTATATTTCTGAAATTTTCATACTCCTGATTTGTCAGTGATTTTTTAAGGGTATTGTCCCACTTATCATCAATGTCCATTACAATCTGGGCTATTTCAATGCCTTCAGGGGTCACGCTGATAATCTTTTTCCTTTTTTCAGGAGTTCTTGTTATCAGTCCTTTCTTTTCTAGTTTATCCAAATTTCTTGTAACTGTACTTTCATTGATGTTTAATGCATCAGCCAGTTCTTCCTGACTGATTCCTTTGTTTTTATAGCTTTTGATCAATAAAGGATATAGTCCTGAGCTTAGATTAACATCTTTCAGTTCACGGTTAATGAATGTGGTCTGTTTTCTGTAAAGCAGTGAAACCAGTGGTGGTGTGGGAATATCGCTATCAAACGGCATTTCCTCTGCTCCTGATCAGTTTGTTAATGTAAAGCTCGATACATGCATAACATATTAAGGAACCTAATCCTCCTCCAAGAAGCATTCCGCAGTAAATACCGAATTCTCCCATGTGGAATGTGAATCCTAAAAGATATGCAAAGATTAACACAAGTATGAATTCTCTGAATGTTGTCAGAATAAAGGAGATTGTTCCTTTTCCAACTCCCTGGAAAACGTTACCTGCACTTGCACCGAATGGCACATATAAAATGAACAGACACATGATCTGCAGGAAACTTGCTATAAGCGGTGCAAGCTCAGCACTGCTTTCCGAATATGAAAATATGAATGCAATCTGTGTTGAAAATACATTTAAAATTATACATACTATAATTGAAGCTATTAAAGCCACTTTGACTGCATATCTTGCTACTACTCTTAGGTTTTCGTATTTTCTTGCTCCAAATGCAACGCCTGCAACTGATATTGCCGCTGTTCCGACTCCTATTGCCGGAAGCATTCCGATATTGACTATTCTCCATCCTGCAGTATATACTGCAACCGCTGTAGGTCCGGATACGATTGTAAGCATGTAATTCACGAATATTGTTAAAACTGATAAGACCAATTGCTCCAGACTTGCCGGAATACCTACTACTAAAATGTCCTTATACATTTTAAGGTCGTTATGGAAGTCTTTAAAGTTGTATGACAGGTAGGTGTCCTTTTTGACAAATATCCAGTAAAACATTAAAAGCAGACTGATGAAAGGTCCGAGTGCTGTTGCCCATGCGGCTCCTGCAATTCCCATATTGAATGTGTATATAAATATCGGGTCTAAAATCATGTTTATTATTGCAGCTAAAGCTATTGGTATTGTTGCTCTTTTGATGTCTCCTTCTGCTCTGAATGCCCCTCCTACAATTGGTGGCATTAAAAGTCCGAATGTCCATGCAAATATGATAAATCCGTACTCCATTGCATAGCTTAATACTGATGATGCTCCCATCATTATAAGCAAAGGTTTCATAAATGCGATGAATACTATTGAAATAATTATTGAAACTATTATACTTAAAATCAGGTTGTGTATTGCCGCATTGTTTGCGGAGGCTTTATCTTCTGCTCCGATGTATCTTGAAATCAGGGAGTTACCACCTGCTCCAAGTCCGTTTCCAAATCCTACCAGTATCATAAACAGTGGTGTGATATATCCGAGTGCTGCCAATGGGTCCGGTCCGAGTCCTGCAACCCAAATGCTGTCGATGATGTTGTTTGCAAAAATCAAAAACATACTTGCTATAATTGGCACTGATAATTTGTTTATAGCCTTTTTCGGGTCACCTGTAATCATTTCAACATTTTCATTTTTCTCCATATTTTACCTCTCTCTTGCATATGCAATTACACTCTTGTATATGCAAGTGTTGGTATATAAAATATGATGTTTGAATATTGAAAAAAAAGAAAAAAAGAAAATGGTTTATTCCATACCACCATTTTCAGTATATGGTTGGTTGTTAATTAGATCTATCATCCTTTGACCATCTGATTGTCCGCCTCTAACAATACCATTATCATCGTACCATACGTTTAATTCTTCATCATAGTATAAATTAGGGCCAGGTCCTTCAGAAAGGCTTGAACCAGTTGAACTGGAAGAACTGGATGAACTAGTTGTGCTTGCTGATTGAGATTGGGTATTATATTTTGCAGTACTTGCAGTGGAATTTGCAGTGACTTTTTGGGTTGTTGTTGTGTTTCCATCTTGGATGTTAATAGTTGTTTTAGCATTACAACCATTGTATTTATTGTTACCTCCATAAGTTACACTTACTTCGTGATTTCCTTTGTCCTCATTGTTTAATGAAAGACCAGCTTTACCGCTGTTGTCTGTAATAACGGAGAAATTTTGTTTTTGTCCATTATCAACAAAAGTAATGTTAACAGTTTGGTTTGCAATCGCATTTCCTTTTGCATCTTTAAGTTCAAATTGCACTATATCTCCATTTTTTAAGTTTGCTTCACTTAAAAAATTGATTTGGGTATTTAGTTTACCATCTTGTGTAGTAGCTTGTGGTTGTGTAAACATAAATGCTGCTACAACTGCTATGATGATTACAACTAAAATAGCAATAATTATATTTTTATTCATATTTGACCTCCTTATCTTAATATTAGATAGATTTAATTAATATATCTTTTTATTATCTATGAAAAAAATTAGAAAATTTTATTGATTTATATAAATTAATAAAATAAAGTTATAATTAATTCATTTATATTTAAAAAAATAAAAGAAGAAAAAGTGATTAATCTTTGATTAATCAAAATAATTATTCTAGATTACCGTCTTGAATGTTCGGCCGGTTGTTTTTTAAATCCTCATAGCTTGCACCGTCATTTTGACCGCCAACAACTCTTCCGTTTGAATCATAATTCACGTTCAATTCACTGTCATAACTCAAACTTGAAGATGATTGGGATGGAGAAGATGAACTGGCACCTGTTGAAGCGCTTTGACTGCTTTGGGCAGTTGAATAATCAGCAGCTGTGTTGTTTGCTCCGGCAATAGTTACGGTAACGCTTGCTGAACAGCTGTTATATTTGTCATCTCCGCCATAGTTTACAGTTATACTATAATTACCAGCGCTTTCATTTAAAACAAGAGATCCTTTTCCATTACTGTCTGTAAGTATAGAATATCTTTCAACTTCGCTTCCGTCCTTAAATAAGATACTTACATTCTGATTTTCAAGCGGATTTCCTTGAGCGTCTTTCAGTACAAATTCTACTGAATCCTCACTGTTTAAACTGGCGTTGCTTAAAAAAGCGATTTGGGTATCGGATTTAGCACTTGTATGTGAAAATACTAAAAGTCCCCCAAGAACAATTAATACAATTACTATAAGAACTACAAGAATATTTCTATTCATATAATCACCAATGTTAATGATTTTGTATTCATTGATATAAATGTTTGTATAAATTTTGAAAAATTCATTTAGGATATTTATAAATATTTTTAAAAATATATTACTATATTAAGGAGAATTTATTATGAAGGTATTAGTTGTTGGAACTGGTGCTCGTGAGCATGCAATTGCTGACGGTTTAAAGGATGATGTTGAATTATATTGTTACATGAGTAAAATTAACCCTGGAATGTCAAAAATTGCTGAGTTTAAGCAAGGTGATGAAGGGGAAGTTGAAAAAGTAGCTGAATATGCAGTTGAAAATGACATTGACATAGCATTTATTGGTCCTGAAGCTCCTCTTGGAAAAGGTATTGTTGATGAACTTGAAAAGAACGGAATTAAATGTGTCGGACCAACTCAAAGTGCAGCTAGAATTGAAACTGACAAATCATTTATGAGAAAACTCTTTGAAGATTATGAAATAGAAGGATCTTTAGTATACAAAGTCTTTGACAACTCTGAAGATGTTTCTAAATTTTTAGATGAATTTGACCGTGACGTTGTAGTAAAACCTGTAGGTCTGACAGGCGGTAAAGGAGTTAAAATTGTAGGTGACCACCTAAAAGACAACGAAGAGGCAAAAGAATATTCATGTGAAGTAATCGATAATGAAATGGGCGGATTTGCTCAGGTAATTATTGAAGAAAGATTAATCGGTGAAGAATTCACAATTCAGGCATTCTGTGACGGTGAACATCTGGCACCTATGCCTGCAGCACAGGACCATCCTCATGCATTTGAAGGAGATGTTGGTGCAATCACCGGTGGAATGGGTTCATACTCTGATGTTGGAGGCTTATTGCCGTTTTTAACTCAGGAAGACTATGACAAAGCAGTAGAAATAATGAAAGAAACTATTAAAGCTATTGCTGAAGAAGCAGAACCATACAAAGGTATCCTATATGGTCAGTTCATGCTTACTGCTGACGGACCGAAACTCATTGAATACAATGCAAGATTTGGTGATCCTGAAGCAATGAACGTTTTACCTCTCTTAAAAACTCCTCTGGTTGATGTATGTCAGGCTATTGTTGATGGTAATTTGGATAAAGTCGAATTTGAAGACAAGGCCAGTGTGTGCAAATACATCGTACCTGACGGATATCCTGAAACAGAATATGCTGGAGAGCTAATCGAAGTGGATGAACAGGCCATTGAAGATATGGGCGCCAAAGTATTTTATGCTGCAGTTTCACAGGAAGATGACGGAATTCACTTATCTGGTTCAAGAGCATTAGGTATTGTTGCCGGCGGTGAAAGCATTGAAGAGGCTGAAAAAATAGCTGAAAAAGCATGTGAATTCGTTAAAGGTAATGTTTACCATAGAAGAGACGTCGGTACAAAAGAACTTGTAGAAAAACGTGTTGAACATATGAAAGAAATTTTAAACTAAATTTCTTTTATCTTTTTTTTGATTTTAATGAGTGACAGTGAAGTTGAAGACAAGTATGTAAAACTTGTAGAGATTAAAAAGCATCTTGATGCAATTAAAGAAGAATGGGATGAGGAGACTCTTGATGAACTGAAAGAGTTTCTCCAGGAAAAATACTCTAACGGGGAGAATTTAAGTAGTATTCCTGCCGTTAAAACTCCAATGGTTGAAACGGCTGAGGTAAGTTCTCAAAATATAAGTATGTTAGGCCGTATTAGAGATGCGTTTGAGAGTAATGTCGGAATTGATCCGGGAAGGCTTTTAGGGCTTACTGACGGAATTTTCGGTATGGTAATGACCCTTCTGGTTTTTGGTATTGCAGTTCCTGAAGTTGCATTTTCATCATATGGCGACTACATTTCATTTTTTTCAGCTTTAGCTCCTACAATTGCCATTACAATTGTAAGTTTTGTAATTATAAGTTCTTTTTGGATTTACCATCATGAATTTATCAAAGTCAATAATCTCAATATCCCTTATCTGTGGTTCAATATATTCTTTTTAATATCAATATCATTTATTCCGTTTACAACTTCTTTAATTGGAAGCTATTCTCACTTCTTCTTATCTGAAGTTTTATTTGGGCTCAATATCTTTTTGACAATCATTTCATTCCTTCTGATGTATATTTATGCTAATAAGAGTGATTTTTTAGAGGAAAAAACTTCCAAAAAAGAGCAAAAGCATGTTTTAACAACACTTGGATGCATCATGGCATTAGTTGTCATCGTAAATCTCCTAGATTTCCTGGTTTCAAGTAATTTCATATATCTGTTCTTATTAATTCCGGTCCTTTCTACAGTCTTGGATATTATCTATCGCTACAGAAATTCTAAATAATTTCTCATTTTCTTATTTTTGGTTATACCGGTTCTACTAGATTTTAACATAATCATGGAAACATTTAATATGTATAAATAAGAAATATTTATTTTTGTTAACTAAAAGGGGATTAATAATGGGTAGTTTATTATCTATATCTGATATAAAAGATGATGTTAAACATATTCTAGAATTAGCTAGTAAAATTAAAGCAGGCGAAATTGAAGAAAAGCCTCTTGAAGGTAAAACATTGGCAATGATTTTCCAGAAATCATCAACAAGAACAAGGGTTTCATTTGATGTTGGAATGTATCAGTTAGGCGGAAGGGCAATCTTTTTGTCATCCAATGATTTGCAGATGGGCAGAGGCGAACCGATTTCAGATACTGCAAAAGTTTTAAGCCGTTTCGTTGATGGAATAATGATTCGTGCTATAAAACATTCAGATGTAGAAGAACTGGCCAAATATTCTGATGTTCCTGTTATTAACGGTTTGACTGACCTAGAACACCCTTGCCAGGCACTTGCAGATATGTTAACATTCAAAGAACATTTGGGTGACTGGGAAGGTAAAAAAATCTGTTTTGTCGGTGATGGAAATAATGTGTCCAATTCCCTTTTACTGATTGCTCCATTACTTGGCATGGATATGTCTCTGGCATGTCCTAAAGGATATGAGCCTGCTGAGGAAATAATCAAAACTGCCCGCGAATATGCACAGGAAAACAATACTGAAATAGTCATCACTGATGATATTGGCGTTGCAATGGAAAATGTCGATGCGGTATTTACTGATGTTTGGGTAAGTATGGGTGATGAAGCTGAAACAGCTCAAAGAGAAAAAGATTTTGCACCGTTCCAGGTCAACAATGATTTAATGAGCCTGGCAAATGATGGAGCTATTTTCATGCACTGTCTTCCTGCAATCAGAGGCAAAGAAGTTACTGCAGATGTTATTGACGGCCCTCAATCTGTAATCTATGATGAGGCTGAAAACAGAATGCATGCCCAAAAAGCGGTTTTATATCACTATCTAAAGTGATCCGAATATTGCAAAGACAATAAATATTGCAATAAGGCACAAACAGCAGCCTAGCCAGCTACTTCCCTTGTTATTGTCTGATGAAGTGCTTGTAGTTGTCTGCTGTGTATTTTGATATGTTTTTTGCTGATGTATGATTGGTTCTTCAATTACTTCAGCTTTTTTAACTGTTTCTTCTTTTTTTAGCAATGCTCCGCAATTTTTACAAAATTTTGCTTTATCAGGATTTTCTTCACCACATTTGTTACAATACATTAAAAACGCCCCTTATTATAATTTTTAAAAAGATTATTAAACCTAATCCGCCAATAAATCCTGTAATGAATCTTAAAGTATTTGTACTTTCTCTCGGGCCAAAATATTGGGTGAGTCCATCAACTGCTGCTGGAATCATTAATATTATGGATATAATCAATGTATTAATGTCATAGTTATGCTCGAAAAAATAATTAAAGACTAAATAAACTATCAATCCGGTATAAAAGCCGGTGCATCTGGCACAAACCGGAAACTGATGGCCTTTGATAAAGAAACTTCTTTCTGGAATCCTATGGCATATGTACTTTGTAAGATTCATGTTAATCACACAAGTTAAGTACTAGATATTTTTCAATAATTATATATATTTTTGTATTCATATCTAATTGTATAATATATAAAAAGGTTTTTACAATGAGAGGCGGAGAAGCAATAATAGAATCCCTCAAAAATATGGGGGTCAAAACTATATTTGGTTATCCTGGCGGACAGACCATACCATTTTATGACATGCTGTATGATGCAGACATTGAACATATATTGGTAAGACACGAACAATGCGCAGCTCACGCAGCAGACGGTTATGCAAGAGCTTCCGGTCGTGTAGGTGTGTGTTTGGCAACTTCCGGACCTGGGGCAACCAACCTTGTAACTGGTATTGGAACAGCTTATATGGATTCTTCTCCTATTGTGGCAATTACTGGACAAGTTCCTACCCATTTAATAGGAAATGATGCATTCCAAGAAGCGGATATTATTGGAATTACAATGCCTATTGTAAAACATAGTTTTCAACCTAAAAACCCGGATTTATTACCTTCCATAGTTAAATCCAGTTTTGAAATAGCTGCAACCGGAAGACCTGGTCCTGTTTTAATTGATGTTCCAAAAGAAGTTCAGGAAGGAGAACTTACTGCTTTTGATGATACTATAATCGATACACCAGGTTATAATCCTACCATTAAAGGTAATCTTAGACAAGTTAAAAAAGCCTGTAATTTAATCAGAGAGGCTAAAAAACCTTTAATATTGGCAGGTGCAGGAGTTATTATATCAAATGCATGCTGTGAGCTAAAAGAATTTGCAGAAACTATAAATGCTCCTGTAATGACTTCACTTTTAGGTAAAGGAGCTTTTGATGAAACCAGTGATTTGGCATTGGGAATGCTTGGTATGCACGGTAGAAAAGTTTCTAACGATACTGTAAACGAATCTGATTTGCTGATTGCTGTCGGTATCAGGTTCTCAGACAGAACAACCGGAAGACTTGACAGCTTTGTTCCGGATTCTAAGGTTATTCACATTGACATTGACCCTGCTGAAATCGGTAAGAATGTTGAAGTTGATTTGCCGATTGTAGGAGATGCTAAAAATATTTTATCTTCATTAAATAAATCATTAAAAGGTTATAGCACTTCAGATGATGTTAATAAGTGGACAGACATGATTAAACAACGTAAAACTGATTTACTTCCAAGAGTAACATATGATGATGTGCCTCTTAAACCTCAAACTGTAATAAAAGAAATTTCCGAGGTTTTAACTGCCGATTCAATTTTAACAACTGATGTCGGTCAGAATCAGATGTGGGCAGCACATTTCTATGATACTCAAAAACCGCGCAAATTCCTCTCATCAGGAGGACTTGGAACCATGGGATTCGGATTCCCGTCAGCTATTGGTGCTAAAGTGGCATGTCCGGAGGATCCTGTCGTATCATTGAGCGGTGACGGCGGATTTTTAATGGTCTGTCAGGAACTGGCCACTGTTTATGATTATGATTTGCCTGTAATTGCAATAGTTTTAGAAAACAGGACTTTAGGAATGGTATATCAATGGCAAAGCTTGTTATACAATAACAGACATTCACAAACTGTTTTTAAAGATAGTCCTGACTTTGTTAAACTTGCTGAAAGTTTTAACATTAACGCTGAAAGAATTACCAAACCTGGTGAAACTAAAGAAGCATTATCAAAAGCAATTAAAGATAATGAAGCTATATTGCTTGATATTGTAATTGATTCAGAAGAGACACTTCCTATGCTTCCTCCGGGAGCCGGAATTAACGAAATGATAGGTGAATATAAACTTGAAAAGGATGTGATTTAAATGACCATTAGTTATCATGTCATTTCTACATTGGTTGAAGACAAACCTGGTGTTTTACAGAAAGTCGCTGGAATGTTAAATAGAAGAGGAATCAACATTGACGGCATAACTGTTGGAGTATCTGAAATTGAAGGCCTGTCAAGAATGGTCATAACAGTTCATGCCGATGAAAGAGGTTTGGAACAAGTCACAAAACAACTGAATAAACTGGTTGATGTTATCAAGATTAAAGATATTACTGACAATGCTGTTCAAAGGGAATTATGCCTTGTAAAGGTAAAAATTCCTAATGCAAAAGCAAGAGCTGAAATAATGCAATATTCCAATATCTTCAGAGCCAATATTCTGGATGTTACTGAAGAAACATTGATTATTGAAATAACTGGAGATAAAAAGAAAGTAAATGCATTTATATCTTTATTAAAAGGTTATGGAATCAAAAGGATTTCACGTACTGGCCTAACCGCAATGGCGAGGGGAGTATAAAATGACTATATTAGAAAACGTATTAAAAGACAATAAGGAATTTGTAGAAAACTTTGAAGGCGAAGAAATGTCTCACCATGCAGCTAAAAAATTAGCTATTTTAACATGTATGGACTGCAGATTAATCGATTTCTTCGAACCAGCTTTAGGACTTAAAAGAGGAGACGCAAAAATAGTCAGAAATGCAGGAAACTCTATTGTTGGAGAAGATGCAATCAGATCTATTGGTGCAGCTTTATACAACCTTGGTGCTGAAGAAGTAATGGTCGTTGGACACACTGAATGTGGTATGGCTGGTGCTGATGCTGAAGCTTTAAAAGAAAAAATGCTCGCTCGTGGCATTAAAGAAGAAGACATTGCTAAATATGATTTAGATGAATGGATCGGTGGATTTGAATCAGAAGAAGAAAACGTTAAAAACGTTGTAGAAAAAATCAAAAACCACCCATTGATTCCAGATGTACCCGTACATGGTCTTATTATTGATATCGTAACCGGTGAGTTGAAAGTTTTAGTAGATGGTTATTAAACCATCTTTATATTATTTTTTTATAGCAATCAAGCTTTTTGCTGAAATTTTATAGTTTTTATTTCCGGATGAAATAATAACTTTATGTTTTCCTATTTTTAATTGTTTATTATTGATTTTAGCTAATCCTTTCTTGTTTGTCTTAACAGTATATGTCTTGTATTTTTTTCCGGTAAACACTTTTATTTTAACTTTAACGTTTGAAAGCAGTTTTTTTGTTTCTTTATTTTTGATGGTTACTTTGAAATATTTTGATTTTTTAAATTTAGTAGTTATTTTCGGTGATTTAACGATTGTACTGGCCTTGTTGATTTTAATGGATGTTTTCTTCATGACATTATCTGCTTTGACTTCAATTTTGTGAACTCCAGCATCAAGATTTGCAGGTATTTTAAAAATCACTGCTCCGTTGGAATATACAGTCCTGTAATAAGTTTTATATTTGTTGCCGGAATATAGTTTAAAAATTACTTTAAAACCGGTTAAATCGTCACCATTAGTACTGAAAATTTGTGCTGTTAAAAAGCTATTGATTTTTGAATATTTATTGAATTTAAAGTCTTTGATTAGTATTAAATCAAGAATTTTTGGGTTAACAGTTAAATTAACATTCAGTGAAGTTTTCTGTGACCATAAATCAGGGCCTGGACAGTAATAGTATAAATTAAGATTTAATTTTCCAATATGGTCAAGGGTGTAGTTGGCATTTCCGTTTTCATCTGTAGCAATTAATGCAGTAAAGTCATCATTCGGGTTTTCAATGAATAATGTAAAATTTGAAACGGGTTTTCCGTTATGGTCTTTAACGTTAAATGTAATATTTTCATGAACGTAATAAGTACTCTTTTTGTTATATGTAATCCGGTAAAATGTATTGACATTGATGTCTCTTGCGTTGATTTTGTAGCTTCCGCTGCCGTTTATTAGATATGAGTTTTCCACGGTGTAATTTGTATTCACCTGATAATGGTATATTTCACCATTAGTGTCTATAACGGGATACATTGGATTTTCAGTTTTTGTTTTAATTACGCTGCTTATATCTCCGTTGCTGTAAAATATTGAATTATTTATATTTAAATTTGAGTAAAATAACTCTATACTTGATTTGTTGAAACTGGAAGAGTTGACTTTAATGTTTGTATCGGCTGCTTTGATTTCACATTTGTCAATGGAAGAATTTTGAATTGTCAGACTGGACGGTCTTGATCCGATTTCTAATCTAAAATTGACAGTAGCGTTATTTATCACAGTGTCTTTTAAAAGCACGTTGCATCCTTTAGCATAGTATCCCGCATGAAATTTAAGTTCGGAGTTATCTAATGTTGTCTCATAAACATTTAAATCACTATAATCAAGATTAACAGTTGGGTTGCTAAATGATGAATTTTTAATATTGACAGTATCCGAATATCCTCTTAAATCGGAATTGCTGAATTTGGTGTTTAGTATGCGGATATCATAATGGCTTAGTGAAATTTTTGAATTGATAATGGAAGAATCTGCCAGGTTCAATCCATTTTGAATAAAGACTCTGTCACTTCCAACTAACTGGATGGCAATATTGATGTTTGATGTGATTGCTGAGCTGTAAAAGGTACAGTTTGTAATTTTAGAATGATATCTGTATGATATGTCATATAAGTATAATTCCATCATTGATTGGTTAAAAACACAATTGCTGAAAGTATTGTTCAGTTCTTTGCTTGTAAAATTTGTTTTGATGAATTTGCAGTCTACAAACTCCATTTCATGACGGCTGATAATGTTTAAATCCTTAAAGGTAATGTTTTTGAAGGTAATGTGGTTTCCGTTATTTTTAATATCAAAAAATACTGGGCTTACGATTATAACGTCCTCTTCGCTGGTGTTTTTGTCTTCTTCAAAAACATCCAGGTATAGTGTTGTATTTTTTCCGTCAATTACAGTTTGTCCGCTTCCTTCAACAGTAATTGATCTGTTCAATTGGATATGTGTTTCACTTTCAGGATTCAGATAATATGTTTTTTCTTCAAGACTGACTGTGTCATCCTCACAATTGTCAATAATGTCTTTAATATTATCATCAACAGTGCTGTTGTCTGCAGCGGAGACGATTCCCGCACATAAAATTAAAATGAATGTAAACAGTAAAATTTTCACTAATTTGTTTTTAATAGTAAAACCCCTTTGAAATTGTATAATATATATTTTACATTTAAGATATTTAAAAATTGATATTTAAGTTACTTTTATAAATATAAAAAATCATATTTATTAATTGATATTTTATTAATATCTTAATTTTATTGGTGATTAATTATGAAAATGTATTACGACGACGATGTAAATACCGATGCTCTTGAAGGAAAAACCATAGCAGTTATCGGATATGGTTCCCAAGGAAGAGCACAATCCAGAAACATGGCTGACAGTGGAGCTAATGTTATTGTTGGTGTAAGAGAAAATGGTAGTTCATGGAACTTAGTTAAAGAAGACGGCATGACTGTAAAAACCATTGAAGATGCAGCAAAAGAAGCTGACATTATTCACATTTTACTTCCGGATGAAATCCAGGAAAAAGTATATGCAGAACAAATTGCACCTTATGTTGAAGCTGGAAACACTATTTCATTCTCTCACGGTTACAACATTCACTTTGAATTAATCAAACCTGGTGAAGATGTAAATATCGTAATGTTTGCACCAAAAGGACCTGGATCTATGGTAAGAAGAACTTACGAAGAAGGATTTGGTATTCCTGGTTTAGTAGCTGTCCAACAAGATGCAACTGGTGATGCATTACAACTTGCATTAGGTATGGCAAAAGCATGCGGTTTAACCAAAGCTGGTGTTTTAGAAACCACTTTCCAAGAAGAAACCGAAACTGACTTATTCGGTGAACAAACCGTATTATGCGGTGGTATAACTGAATTAATCAATGCAGGATTCACCACATTAGTAGAAGCAGGTTATCAACCTGAAATCGCTTACTTTGAAACCTGTCACGAAGTAAAACTTATTGTAGATTTAATCTACGAAAAAGGTTTCGCTGGAATGTGGCATGATGTAAGTAACACTGCTGAATACGGTGGTTTAACCAGAGGTAAAAAAGTCATCACTGATGAAGCAAAAGAAGGTATGAAAGAAACATTAAAACAAATCCAAGATGGAACCTTCAAAAAAGAATGGGCTGATGAAAACGCTACCGACGGTGCTAACTTAAAAGAAATGAGAGCTGAACAAAGTCAATTGGACATTGAAGTTGTTGGTGAAAGACTTAGAAAAGCTTGTGGATTACAAAAAGACGATTAAGTCTTTTTTTCTTTTTTTTTATTTTATTTTTTTTGTGATAATAATGGTATTCATTGGAATGGACCATGGAACAACTGGTATCTCTTTTTGCATAATGTCTGATGATGGCGAAGTCATTGATGTTTTTAAAATCGGAAGGGAAGAAAGCAAAAAAGGTTTGGTTTCTGCAGCTGAAGAGCTGAAAAAACGTGTAGACCTTGAATCTGTAAAACTGATGTCTATTACCTATTCCATGGGTGACGGAATCAGCAAAATCGTACCTACCGATAAGGTTGAAGATAGGGGAATCTTATCCATTAATGGAGCGGGTAAGGTTACAGGTGGAGGAACATCTGTATTTTCTGAACTTGAAGAGTTAAATATCAAATCAATAATGATTCCTGGCCTTCATAAGGATTCTGATTCATTGGATGAATTATTCAGGGCAGCTTATTCTCATCAGGCAAGTCCTGAAAAAGTAAGCATATCCTACAATGCAGTTAAGGAAACCGGATGGTCTAATTTTATTGTAGCGGACATATCATCTAACAGCGTTGATATTCTGATTGAAGACGGAAAAATCAAAGGAGCTATTGATGCATGTCTTGGCGCAATGGGAATTGTTCATGGTCCGCTTGATTTACAAATGCTTAGAGATATTGATGAAAATAATGCATCTGCAAATGGCTGTTTTTCACATGCAGGGGCTATTAAAATAGCTGAAATCGACGGTAAAGTTGCCAATATGAAAGATCAGCTTTTGGATAATTACAGAAAAGGTGATGAAAAGGCTAAACTGGCTATCGATACATTGATTATGACAGTTGCTATGGAAATAGCAGGTCTTGATGTCGTATGTGAAAATGAAATCGAAGGCATTGTTTTAACAGGTTCTATCGGAAGTTCAACAGAACCGTTTAACTTTGAAGATGAAATCAATAAATATTTCAAAAACAAATACGATTTAAAAGTTATTTCAAAAGAATCCGGAGCTATTGGGGCAGCTCAAATAGCGATGGATGTTTACAACGGTAAAAAAGAGATTTTAGGAATTGAAGTTGATATTTAATTCCTATTTTTTGTCTTCTTTTAAACTGACAAATACTACATTTCCGCCTTTGATAGTTTCAAGGCCGTTTTCATTTTCAAGGACAATATTTAAATAATTATCAATAGCTATTACTTTTCCTTCGCTTTGATTATTATCTCTCAAATCAACACTGACGTACTTATTTTTAAATTGTGTAAAAAGTTTGTTTACATTATCTTGTTCGTGACTCATTTTTTCAAATCCTTGAATATATTATATTTTAATATTGATGTTCCAACTTTATATAGTTTAAGATTTATAATATATACTATGGCAATAAATCAATTAGAAAGTAATTTAGAAGCTATTACCCGTACTATAGCTCAATTAAAAAAAGACGGATGTACAGATGAAAAAATTTTAAACGAGCTCAGAGAAGAAAGAGAAAAAATACTTAAAGATTTAAACTTATAAGTATCTTAATCTAACCATTCTTTCAATAAACTCATATCACATGTTAAATCAATATTTAATGGTGTTATTGTAGTTTTATGAGCTTTACGCAATTCATAACCATCACTTCCAGGCACATCGGATTCATAAGGATCACCGCCAATCCAGTAGTATGGTTTTCCACGTGGGTCCAGGCGTGTTTCGATTACCGGAACATACATTCTTTTTCCAAGTCTGCAGACTTCAAACTCTTCATTTATTGGGGTTTCCGGAATATTGACATTTAATAAATCTATTCCTCCAGGCAGCCCTTTTTTTAATATTATTTTAGCTAATTTTCTAAGCATTTTTCCGGCAAAACTGAAATCAATCTGGTTTTCTCCGTTTTCAAATTTAATGTCGTCCTGTGTTACCTCCTGTGAGATTGCGATTGCAGGAATTCCAAAGCTTGCCGCTTCAATAGCCGCACCTAAAGTGCCTGATGTTGTAAGTTCTGCCCGACCCAGATTGTATCCTGTGTTGATTCCGGATATCATTAAATCAGGTTTGTCATGAAGAATTTCGAATAATCCTAAGGTGACTGCATCGGTCGGTGTTCCGCTTACACCGTATCCCTTACTTCCATCTTTTAAAGTATAATCATTTACTCTTAATGGTTCATATAATGTTAATGCATGACCGATTCCGCTTTGCTGTCTTTCAGGAGCCACAACATATGTTTCACATAAATCATCAACGGCTTTTTTTGCAGCAAATATTCCTGAAGCGGTTATTCCATCATCATTGCTTATTAGTGCTTTCATATATTTATTAAGGCAGTTTATTTTTTAAATAATTTTAGGTCCAACGGCAATGATAAAAAACTTTAATAATAATTTTAATTATAAAATATAATATTAATTTTTGAAAAAACACACACGGGTGGAAACTTGGAAAAACCACAATTGATAAATTTTGTAGCAAAAGTAATGGAGGACTCTGGTTTCAAGATTTATAAGAATTTTAGAACCTCTCAGAAAGTCGTTGACATTTATGCTATTCTACCGACTACAATAGGCGATTTCGGTGTTGTTGTAGCATGTAAAAATTATGACAAAGATTTTGAAATTGGAGTGGATGTTTTAAAAGAGATGGAAGATGTTCAGGCAAGTTTAAAAGCGTCTAAAGTGATGATTGTTTCTTCTTCTTATTTTTCCAGTCAGGCTAAAAGCTATGCATTGCGAAAAAACATTAAGCTTGTAGATAGGGACAATTTACTTGAACTGGCTAAGCGTTATCAGGACAGGACTTCTCAAACTACATTGGACAATACTCCTTATGACGGCGGAGCATCCGCTTATATTGATGAAGAATATCCTGAATATCAGTATGATGCTTCAGATATGGAATATCTTATGCAGAGACGTGACGCCAATCCTAATGTTTATAAAAGTTCACTGTACAGACAAACTGATGAGCCACGCTCCAGAGGAGGATTATCTTCTATATTGAATAGGGGAAGGTCTTCTGTGGGAAGTCTTTCTCGAGAACCTACAAATTTATACAATTATGAATCACGCAGAAATGCAAATTTCGAGCCTATTTTCTTTAGATTGGTCAGCAATCCTATCATATTAATTATTTTGGTTGTAGCTATATCCTATGCTCTTGCCTACCTTTTAGGTAATCTTTTAGGTGTGGATGCAGGTATGGCAGGATTAATCGAAATGATTGTAGCTCTGCTTTTATCTTACGGTTTATCTCTCTATACTGAAAGAAGCAGTGATTTTGTTGTCAAAGGATCATTTGTGTTCTTTATTTCATTAATTATATTAATTATATTAATCTTTGTCTAGATTAATATTTTTAAAATTAATTATAATCAAAATAAATCCGATTAGGTATAAAAACCAAATCATTATGTCTGTTGGTCCGGTTTCTATCCAAATCAATGTGTGTGTTAAAATCATAGAATAGATACCAACACCAATTCCTTTTTTTAATTTATGAACCAGTCCTAAAAATGCTCCCATAAATGCCATCTGTATTGTAAGTCCGATTATTCCGAAATCAAGATAGACCGGCCCGAATAATGTTGATGTAAGACATACATTGTCTGTGAGTACATATTGGCCAACGAATGTTCTTGGACTTCCTGATGAAAATATCATGCTTAATATGTGTCCGTGTGTAGTTCCGCCCAGTCTTAAAATTCTTTCAAAGACTTCTAGAGTAAATCCTGCTCTGTAAAAGATCAGCTCTAAAGGATTAAGTGTCCAGTGCTGATTGGCTATTGACTGGGATGCGATATAGCCTATTGCCATTATTCCGACAACAATGACGGCAATGAATATGACTGCCACTTTTTTTGAAATTTTTTCCAGATAATAAAGGGTGATGAATGTGCTTCCGAGTATTCCCAATACTGAAGTTCTGTATCCGTTCAGACCGAAAATCAGTGCGCCCAGTACAACCAGCAGCAGATATTTTCTGTCATAATACTTTGCAAGTAAAATATTCATCATTATTAAAAATAGGGGATAGGCAACTCTCCATATGTTTGTAGTTGCATTTGATTTTAGAACACTGTTAAAAAGAGGTATTCCTCCCATCAAAAAAAGATTTAAGCTCTGCAATACCAGTGCTATAACAACAAGTATTACAAGCAGTTTTTCAGATATGAAATCAGTATTTTCAGTATTCTCCACTTTAACTTTTTTCTTTACAATAAAGGCACATATTCCAAAGACTATGCAGGCGAATACAACAGTTAAAATCACTTCCAAATCCAGCGGGTCTTCAAACCGGTAGTTAAATGATCCGATATATCCCATCAATAGAAAAGCAAGAATTGCAACTATGAGTATGTATGGCTGGAAAAAATCAATTTTTTTAAAGTTCATGCTATCCTCCTAGTTCCAGAGAGGAAATGGCAAGGTTTCCACCAAAGTCAGGCATTGCGGCAACATGTGTGTGGACATAGCTTGCAAGTGTATTTTTTTCCATAAATCCGTCCTGTAAATTGTATGAGCCTTTTCCTCTTAGAATATTAAAGGCAAGGTTGTGCTTAATGTTATTTTTATCAACAATAACTTTTGAGTAATGGAATTCGTGTCCGTTGAATTTTTCACCTTTTTTGGAGATGATATTGTCCTGGGTTACTTCAGCAATCGTATATTTCAGTGCCTGCACGCGATCTGTTAAAATTGACTTGTAAGGATATACATCTACCATTTTATCTTCGTGGATGGAATTCATAAGATACATTAAACCACCACATTCGGCAAAAATAGGCCTACTTTCGAGGTGGAAGTCTTTGATTTCTTTAAGCATATTTTCATTTGCACTAAGCTGTTTTGAAAAGAGCTCAGGATATCCTCCGCCAATGTATAATCCGTCAACATCAGGCAGTCCTTCATCTTTCAATGGTGAAAAATAAACCACTTTAGCATTATTTGCTTCTAAAGATTCAATATTCTCTTTATAATAAAAATTAAAAACTTCATCAAAAGCCACACCTATTTTAACAGGCTGTTTATTTAATTTATTCCATATCGGAACAATGTCTGATGTTATTTTAGGTGCGGTTTTTGCAATTTCCACTAATCGGTCCAAATCGATTGAATTTTTTATTGTTTCAGACCATATGTCAATAAATTTCAGAGAATTTTCCCTCTCAACAGCAGGAACAAGACCTAAATGTCTCTGTTCAATAGAAATATTGTCATCACGAACAATTCCTCCAATTACCTCTGTTTTGGTTATCTCTTCAATTGAACGTTTTGTCTTTTCATAGTGGGCCTTGTTTTTTACCTTATTCAGGATAACTCCGGCAATATTTACTTCAGAATCCAGTGCTTTAAAACCTAAAACCAATGCCGCAGCACTTTTAACAAGACTTCTTGAATTGATTATTAAAACTACAGGCGCTTTAAGTGATTTAGCTACTGATGCAGTACTTCCAATGTCATTTATTGAATCGATTCCTTCATAAAGGCCCCTTACTCCTTCAATAACTGCAATGTCTTTATCTTTCATTGCTTTAAGATAAGAATCTCTGACCTGTCCGTCTTTCATAAAAAAGGAATCCAGGTTTCTGGAGGTGTTTCCGGTTGCTAACGTATGATATGAAGGGTCAATATAGTCAGGTCCTACTTTAAAGGGCTGTACATTGTACTTTTCACTTAATGCTTTCATTATTCCGGTAGCAATTGTTGTTTTTCCAACGGCACTACCGGTTCCTGCTAGAATAATTCTCATAATAATAGATTGTAGGTGCTATTATATTAATTAATTGTTATTTTGTATTATTATTTTAAATGATTTTTTTCCAAATTTTAATTTTTTCTGTTTTGCCCTAATGTTCACTGACTATTTTATATAATATTAAAACTAAAATTTATATCATAATATATGGTGGTTAAATGAGAATTTTACTAATTCATTCTGATTATTTAAATTACAATGTAAAGAATAAGACACCTGTAGCTGAAGAAATAGAGGAAGCTAAAAAAGAAGGTTCCTTTGATGACTCTTTAGTAGTATTTACAGCTGTTGAAAAAGATGATGAAAATAATCCAGAAGGTATTGTTAAAAATTTAGTTAGTGAAGTTATGAAAGCTAATGATCAAGTTAAAGCTGAAAATATTGTATTATATCCATATGCTCACTTATCTTCATCATTAAGCTCTCCAAAAGTCGCTGTTCAAATCTTAAAAGATGCAGAAGAGGCTTTACTTGCTGAAAATTTAAGTGTTAAAAGAGTACCTTTCGGATGGTATAAGGCCTTTGAAATTTCATGTAAAGGCCACCCGTTAAGTGAACTTTCAAGAACAATAACTGCTGATGCGGAAGAAGTTAAAGTTGAAAGAAAACCTTCCAAATGGCAAATTCTTGAAGGAGACAAAATCACTGAAATTGAAGAGTTTAATTTTGACAATCATGCATTCAAACAGTTAGTTGATTATGAACTCGGACGTGGAGCATCTGATGAAGGTGAACCTCCTCACGTTAAACTGATGAGAGAAAAAGAAATCTGTGATTATGAACCTGCTTCCGATGTAGGAAACCTCAGATGGTATCCGAAAGGAAAATTAATCAGAGATTTGCTTGCAGATTATGTTTATGACCTGACTGTTGAACGTGGAGCAATGCCTGTTGAAACTCCAATTTTCTATGATCTGGACAATCAGGCAATTTATGAGCATGCTTACAAATTCGGTGAAAGACAATACAGAACCGACACCAAAAAGAATTTGATGCTTAGATTTGCGGCTTGTTTCGGTGCATTCAGATTAATGTCAGATTCATATTTGACCTGGAAAAATTTACCTGCTAAAATTTTTGAGCTGACCAGATACAGTTTCCGTTATGAGAAAAAAGGAGAAGTTGTCGGTCTTAAAAGATTAAGAGCATTTACCATGCCTGACTGCCACTCATTCTGTACCGATGTACATGCATCTTTAGAAGAGTTTTCCCAGCAGACCGACATGTGTATGCAAACAGGTAAAGATTTGAATTTGGACTTTGAAGTAATTTTCAGAGCAACTCAGGACTTCTTTGAAGAAAACGAACAGTGGATGTATGAAATTGCTCGCAAATTCAATAAACCTATTCTTTTAGAAATTTTACCTGAAAGACATCATTACTGGGTATGTAAAATAGATTTAGCTAATATTGACGCTTTAGGCCGTCCAATTGAAAATCCAACAGTTCAAATCGATGTTGAAAGTGGTAAAAGATTTGATATTACCTACCTTGGAGAAGACGGCAAACAGCACAATCCTACAATCCTTCACACTTCCCCTACCGGAAGTATTGAAAGGGTTTTATGCGCAATGCTTGAAAAAACCGCTATTGAAATCAATGAAAGATCTCCAATGCTTCCAACCTGGTTAAGCCCTATCCAGGCAAGAATTCTTACAGTTGGAGAAGCACATGAAGAATTTGCAGAAGAACTGTATCAAAAAATCAATGCGGCAAATATTCGTGTAGACATTGACGACAGAGATGAAAGTGTCGGTAAAAAAATCAGAAATGCAGCTAAAGAATGGATTCCTTACATTTTTGTTATTGGAGACAAAGAAGTTGAATCCGGCAAGTTCCAGGTAACTGTACGTGAAACCGGTGAAAAAGTTGACATGACAGTCGATGAATTAATAGCTGAAATTAATGAAAAATGTGAAGGAAAACCTTTCAGAAAATTGCCTTTGCCTAAGGATATTTCAAAAAGGATTAATTTCCAATAATTATATTTACAAATAAAAATATACTATAAATTGTTATTATATTACGGAGGAAATTTAATGGACTCAATGTATAGAATTGGAGAAGCTCTTATTGGAGATGGCCCTGAATTAGCACATGTTGATTTATTAATCGGTGATAAACAAGGACCAGTTGGTCAAGCTTTTGCTAATGGTTTATCTAATCTTTCTGTAGGACACACTCCTTTAACAAGTGTAATTAGACCTAACTTAATGACCAAACCAGCTACTTTAATCATTCCTAAAGTAACTGTTGGTGATTTGGATGATGCAAGTAAAATATTTGGACCTGCACAAACTGCTGTCGCAAGAGCAGTAGCTGATGCAGTGGAAGACGGATACATCCCAAAAGACATTGTTGAAGATATTGTAATAAATGTCAGTGTATTCATTGACCCTTCTGCTAAAGATTACAGAAAAATTTATCAGTACAACTATGGTGCAACTAAATTAGCTATCAGAAGAGCTATGGAAGGATACCCATCTATTGATAAAGTACTCGCAGAAAAAGACCGTGGAACTCACCCAATCATGGGATTCAAAGTCAAAAAACTTTGGTCACCACCATACTTACAAGTTGCTCTTGACTTAGATAATGAAGCTGCAATGGAAAGAATCATTTCAGAATTGCCTGATAATGACAGAATCCTTCTTGAAGCAGGTACTCCACTTGTCAAAAAATTCGGTGTTGGAATTATCGGTAAAATCAGAGCTTTACGTCCAGATGCATTCATTATTGCTGATTTAAAAACCTTGGATGTTGGTCGTGTTGAAGTTAAAATGGCTGCTGATGAAACTGCAGATGCAGTAGCTATTTCTGGTTTAGGTACCATCGAATCAATTGCTAAAGCAATCCATGAAACTCAAAAACAAGGTATTTATTCCATCCTTGATATGATGAACGTTGACGGTTTCGCTGATAAATTAGCTTTACTCCCTGATGACTTAAAACCTGACATTGTTTTATTACACAGAAATGTCGATATGGAATCATACATGGCAGAACATGGTGAAGACACTGGTGACATGACCGAATGGGGTAACATCAAAGATATTAAATCTGTTCTCGGTAAGAAAGGTCTTGTTGCTGTTGCTGGTGGTATTAAACCTACAAATGTTGAAGAAGCAATCGAAAAAGGCGCAAACATCATTATTGCAGGTAGATACATCATTGGTTCAAGAGACGTAAGAAGAGCTGCACAGGACTTCTTAGAACACTTTGACCCAGATCCAGACAACATGAGACTTGCTATGGATGAAGATGAAAATATTGAAGTAAAAGACTGAGAAACATTAGTAAATTAGATTTATTCTAATTTACAACTATTTTTTTTTAAAAGGAGTTTTTAATATGGGATTTTGCAATTCATGTGGAAGACCAATAGTTAAAGAAGATTATGGGACCAATAAGGACGGAAGTTTAAATCCGGAATTCTGTAAAGACTGTTTTCAAAATGGAGAATATACCGAGCCTGATATAACTCTAAATGAAATGATTATTAGAAAATCAAAAGAAATGATGGCTAAAAATCCAAGGCTTGCTGAAACCCATGCTACAGGCATTACAACAATGTTCATTCCTGGATTAAAAAGGTGGAATCCTGAATTTCAGGATGATTATAAAGATATAAAAGATCTTTAACTTCTACTTTTTAAAATAAATTCTCTTACTTTATTAGCTATATACTCATCGTGAGATTTATTGTTTTTAATATTATATAGCTCTTCTTCTAAAGCGTTATATTTATCAACCAGCTCATTGTATTCCAGACGAAGTGAATCGTAATCTTTTTCCAAATCTTCGTTAAGTTCATACATTTCAGCATAACTGGTTTTTGTATTAAGATTTTCCTGTTTTAACTGATCATATTTTGAGCTTACCTGATTGTAGCTTTCTTTTATTGAGGAGTGTTCTTCTTTTAAAGTGGAGCATTTGGTTTTTAAATTTTTATTTTCTTCTTTAATGCTGGAGTATTTGGTTTTGAGGTTTTCGTTTTCGGTTTTAATATTCACGAATTTGGTTTTGAGGTTTTCGTTTTCAATGATTAACTTTGAATGCTTGTCTCTGATTAAATTATTTTCATGTTTTAATTCATTGAGATTATCTTCATGCAAGGATTTAAATTTATTTTCGATTTCAGCTATATCGTTGTTTTTTTGTGTAATTTCGGCTTTTAAACTTTCAATCTCATTTTTAAATTCTAAAGTGGAAGGATTTAGATTATCCTCTAACTGTCTTTCCAATTCTTTCACTTCCTCAACATGTAAATAATTCGCTACTTTCAATGCCTGATTTTCCTCAGTCATGTTTTTAAAATTTTCAATTTCTCCTTGAGGTATAATTAAAACTTCTTCCTTGTTCTGGTAGATGTCTTCTTGTTTCGGTACTGTGATTTGAATTTGTTCTGTAGTGTATTTTTTTCTCTCACCATTTTTTAATGTTCTATTATATTCTCTAGAATATTTTTTTACAATACCTTTACCCACTTTCATAATTAAATCCTCATTTGTAAGTTTTGTTTGTTTATAATTATAAATCTTACCTATAAATTCAAAAAGAGTAAAGGGATAATATGAATTCTTAAAATATTTAATGATTGCAGTACATACTATTTTTTATGAAAGTTTTTGGAATTTGCGCTAGTCCTAGAAACAGTACTACAGAATACGTTTTAAAAGAAGCTTTAAGTAATCTGGAAGCAGACGGATTTCAAACAGAAATCTTTACTTGCCGGGCTAAAGATATAAAGCCATGTATGCATTGTGATTACTGTCTGGAAAATAAAAAATGCATTATTGATGATGATATGGCAGATGTCTACGAAGGCCTTCAGAATGCTGACGGCATTATTTTGGCTACTCCTGTTCAAAGTGGGGGCATAAGCAGCAATTTATCTGCTATTATGGATAGAACAAGGGCTTTGGAAGCTGTTGATTACAATTTGCTTCGAGGAAAAATCGGCATGAGCATTGCAGTCGGCGGCGACAGAACCGGCGGCCAGGATTTTGCTCACTTAAAAAATATAACCTATTTCATGATACATGGAATTATTCCTGTCAGCGGAGGTCCTTTCGGATCTAATTTGGGAGCTTCATTCTGGTCAAATGATTCTATGGAAGATATTATGAATGACACTTATGGAATGGAGTCATTGATGAGGACTTTACATGAATTTAAAAATTTTCTAAATAAGTATATTTAAATACTAAAATTAATTTATATTAATATTAACTGATTTTTAAAGGTATATTATGGCGAATAAGTTAGTACGTGGAAGTTTAATAATTTTTATAGGAAATATTATTTTCCGTATCGGCGGGTATATCTACCGTTTTTTAATGGCTATACTGTTAGGTCCTACAGCTTATGGTATTTTAGGAATAACATTGCCGTTTCAGGGTATTTTTCAAACTCTCGCTGCGGGCGGACTTCCTCCGGCTATTGCTAAATATGTTGCTGAATATGAAGCTGTCGATGAGCATGATATGGCCCGTCAGACAATTTATACGGCTTTAAAGATTATGGTATTTCTGGGTATATTTTTGGGAATACTCATGATTTTCGTTGTCGCACCTGTTTTGGCCTATAAGTACTTGGGCAAGCCTTTGGCATTAGTTCCATTGCAGATTGTTGGTTTAATTACTCCTTTCAGTGTAATTGTCGGCGCATTTAGAGGTGCATTCCAGGGTGTCTATAAGATGGAGTATATTGTCTATACCAGAGCTGTAGAGCAACTGGGAATGATTTTATGTGCAACTGCCTTTGTTCTGATAGGTTTTTCAACTGTCGGAGCATTATGGGGTACTGTTATAGGTTATTCTCTTGCAGCTGTTTCTGCTATATACATATTTAAAGTTTACATGCCAAAATATATTCCAAAACCAAGTGAAAACTTTACTTTTACACGTCGTGATGAGTTAAAATTGGCTGGAACATTAGTCAAATTCTCTATTCCGGTTATCATCACAGCTATTGCTGAAATGCTTATTTATAATGTATGTACTATTGTTATGGGTAAATTCCTGACATTTGCTGATGTCGGATTCTTTGCAGCGGCAGATCCTATTTCAAGGCTGCCTTTGATGATTTCAATTTCTGTGGCAACTACAATTCTGCCTGCTTCTTCTGAGGCATTTAAAGTTAAAGATATTGATGCTCTTCAGAAATATGTCGGAGAATCATATAAGATTTCACTGCTCTTTGTTGTTCCGATGTGTGTAGGTCTTGCATTGTTTGCAGTTCCTACTTTAAGTTTGCTGTATTTCAAAAATCCCGCTTATGTTGCTGGTGCATCCGCTCTTGCAATACTGGCAATAGGTATGACATTCTATTCTATCTTTTCAATTTCCACAAGTATTGTTCAGGGAATTGGAAATCCTAGAATTCCGATGTATATTCTGATTGTCGGTTCAATCATTACAGGAATCTTAAGCTGGACTTTAATTCCTACTATGGGTATTGCAGGCGGTGCTTTAGCTACTACTATTGCCTGTTTTGTAATGATGGTGCCTTGCGTTTACTTTGTATTTAAATTAACTAAAACTAAAGCTCCAACCGTACCTGTTATTAAAATATTGGCCGCTACATTAATTATGGGAGCTTTCGGATACTTTATTCCTAAAACTACATTGTTTTTATTCCCGGGAATACTGCTTTGTATGATTGTTTATTTCTTCGCTTTAATCCTTGTTAAGTTTTTCACAAAAGACGATATCGCAACTTTAAGGGAATATTCCTCCAAGTTAGGCCCTCTTTCAAAAATAGTTAATAAAATGCTTAACTTTGTTGAGAAAATAGAATTTAGAAATAAATAATAGAAAAGTTATTTAAGTTATAAAAAATAAATTTCTAAACATTATATGATTGGGGGATTATATAATGGCTGATGTGAGTGCAGGTGTTGAATATAAAATCAATGTAGACGGTAATTCTTTTCTGTTGGATGGTAAAAAATACCAACTGCTTGAATCCATTTTAGATACAGGTTCTCTAACAGACGCAGCAAAATTTATCAATGTCTCTTATAGAACCGCATTAAATTACATTGAAAAAATTGAATCAACACTTAATGTAAAAATTGTTAATACAACAAAAGGTGGAAAAGGCGGGGGCGGTGGAACTACCCTCACCGAAGAAGGATATTCTATTTTAAAAGAATGTAAAAAAATTAATGCAATTATGGAACTTCATAAAGATGTTAATGAAATTGAGGCAGAAATCGTTGATATTAATGAAGTAAAGGGTGTAATGACTATTAAGATGGATGAATTCCATATTAATGCTCCGTTAAACAGAAATTACCATATCGGCGATAAGATTTTAGCGTTAATCAGTTATGATAATATATTTTTAATGCTGGAACCTCAAACTTCAAGCATACGCAATATTCTCAAGGGTCAAATTATTGAAATGAGACTTAACGGGGAAATTATTCGTATCAAAGTAAGTGTCGGTGGTGTGGAGCTGTGCTGTGACATTACCGTTTCTGCTGAAAAGGAATTAAATCTTAACATTGGTAAGGAAGTTTATGTTGGATTTAAAGCTATGTCTGTAGCTACTTTAAAATTATAAGGGTGATTTGATGTTGCAAATTTTGGTTGATGAAGATAAATGTATTGCTTGCGGTAAATGTGAAGAGATTTGTCCAAAGGCAGCTAAAATTTGGAAAATTACTAACGTTGCACATATATTGGACTTAAGATATTGCCATGTCTGTACATTATGTGCAATGAAATGCCCTACAAACTGCATTAAAATTATACGTCCTGGCCAAGAAGGTTAAATGGTTGAAGGTAAAATCAATTTAAAGATAGGTTAGATCATGACTAGAATTTCAAACGTTTCAAGAAAAACATCAGAAACAGATATCAGTATTAAAATGGATCTGGATGGAACCGGAAAATATGATATATCCACAGGTGTGAACTTTTTCAATCACATGCTGGAATCCTTTTCAAAACACAGCATGATAGATTTGGATATTAAAGCCCAAGGGGATATTGAAGTCGATGATCACCACACTATTGAAGATGTTGGAATACTGCTGGGCCAGGCTTTCAGTGAAGCCATAGGCGATAAAAAGGGAATCAGAAGAATGGCTCATGCAATTGTTCCTATGGATGAATCAGTAGCAACTGTTGCAATTGATATCAGCGGGCGCAGTTATTGCAATATGAATCTCAATTTCAAAAATGAAAAAATTGGGGACATGACATCTGATATAGTTATTCACTTTTTCGAGTCATTTGCATCAAGTGCCAAAATAAACATTTACGGTACTGTTGAAGGGGCAAATGATCACCACAAGGCAGAAGCTATCTTTAAAGCATTCGCTAAGTCTTTAAAAGATGCAATTAAAATAGAACATGACCAAATTCCTTCTACAAAAGGAACTTTATAGCTATTAAATTAGCTATTCTTTTTTTTTAAATTTTTATAAAATCAGTTTTTTTGGTAAATAGTCTTTTTTTGATGGTCGGTTAAAAAAATAAAAAATAAAAGTAGCAAGGATGCTACTTATTCTGGTTTAGAGATTAAATCAACTTTACAACCTGGGTTTCCTTCTTTCATGTGAGGAGTTCTTAAGACTGTATCGTTGGATTTTTCGATTTCTCTTGCTTCTTGTGCTAATTTAGCAGCACATGCAGCCATTTCGTGTGCAGCAGCTACTAATGGGATGAAGTTTTCGAAACCTTTGGTCATGAAACAACCTTTCATGTCTAAGTTTGCGACTGCTCCAGCCATTTCGTATGCAGCAATAGCTTTTGCTTTTGCGTATGGGTTTGCAAATCCTGCTGCTTCTACAGCTTTTTCTGCAGTGATTATGAGTTTTGGTAATTCGATGTCTTCACCTGCGTCTGCTGCAGCGATTACACCGTCAATGGTTTTTTGGACTAATCTTAATGCACCAGTTTCTGCGAGTACTTTTAAGATGTCTGCGTTGAAAATAGCCATTTCAGTTGGGTCTAACCATTCTCTTTTTGCACCAATCATTGGGTCAGACATAACAATGATGTAACCTAAGCCTTGTTCGTCCATTTCATCTTTTTTACCTTTACCAGGTGCGTCACCAATGATAATAGCAGGAACATCTTTTTCAGATAATAATTCTCTTGCTTTAGCTGGTCCAGGTGCTCCTGGGTTTGGGCTAATGAAGATTGCGAAGTCAGGTTCGAAAGCGTCTATTTTAGGAACAACGTCTTCAACTTGTTCTGGGTTCATTTTTGCTCCAGATCCAAAGGTTCTTACATCGATATTTGGTCTGTCTGCTCTTTCGTCTAACAATAGGTCAATTACTGGTGAAGTACCAATATTACCACTTTTAATAATAGCAATTTTAACTACCATACCTTTTTTGTAATTAAAACTTTAATTTAGAAACTATTTAAATTTTATTATTTGAAATTTTTATATAAAAATAATTTTTTGTTCTATAGCATGCAAACTTTTTTTTCTTTTAAATAATGGTCGTGTTAGAGACAATTTTTAAAAAAAGCCATGACAAATCATTATAAATATTAATGAAACCTAAAATTGAAACATTTTGAAAAAATCCTTAAAAATAGAAAAATCAGTGGTTCCGACGAGACTCGAACTCGTGATCCCCTCCTTGTAAGGGAGGTATCATACCACTAGACCACGGAACCAACAAACATTATTATGATTTTTCTATTATATATATTTTTTGCTTTTTCAACATCTACTAAAAAAATATATTAAATAATAACTACATAATCATTATCATAAAAAAATATAGAAGTGATAAAATGGCATGGGATGATACAGCTAGTAAAATATGGATAGACGGAAAAATGGTAGACTGGAAAGATGCAAACATTCATGTGCTTTCTCACGTTGTACACTATGGTACAAGCGTTTTTGAAGGTATCAGAGCATATAAAAATGAAAATGGTGTTGCAGTTTTCCGTTTAAAAGAACATGTACAACGTCTGTTCGACTCAGCAAAAATCTACAAAATCGATATTCCTTTTACTCAAGAAGAAATTGAAGAAGCAATCTTAGAAACAGTTCGTGTAAATGACCTTGATGGCTGTTACATACGTCCTATTGTATTTAGAGGTTATGGAGAATTAGGTGTAAATCCTTTAAACTGTCCTGTTAATGTAGTTATTGCTGCTTGGGAATGGGGATCATATTTAGGAGAAGAAGGTATGGCAAATGGTGTTGACATAGGTGTATCCTCCTGGAGAAAACCTGCACCGGACACTTTCCCTGCTCTTGCTAAATGTGGTGCAAACTATATGAACTCCCAATTGGCTAAACTCGAAGCTATTGAACATGGTTATGATGAAGCTATTATGCTTGACTATGCGGGACATGTCTCTGAAGGTAGTGGAGAAAACATATTCCTCGTTGAAGGAGAAAAATTATTCACTCCTGCAATGTCATCTTCAAACCTTAAAGGTATTACAAGAGACTCAATCATGACTGTAGCTCGTGATTTGGGATATGAAGTTGTTGAAGAAATTATTTCAAGAGAAAGATTATACTCTGCAGATGAAGTGTTCTTTACCGGAACTGCAGCTGAAGTAACACCAATACGTTCAATTGACCACAGACAAATCGGTATAGGTAAAAGGGGACCAATTGCTGAAAAAATACAAAAAACCTTCTTTGACATTGTTGAAGCTAAAGTTGAAGACAAATATGGCTGGTTAAGTTATATTTAAGCGGTGTAATATATGGATATATTTCAGGGAATTATTATTGGTATCGTTCAGGGACTGACTGAATTTTTGCCTGTAAGTAGTTCAGCGCATTTGGTTTTTGTTCAGAATCTTTTAGGTGTTGAAGCAGATATTGCTTTCGACACTTTTCTTCATTTAGGAACTTTAATAGCAGTGGTATGGTATTTCAGATGGGATATCATAAAAATGATAAGGTCCTGGATTTTAAGCATACAGGATTTGATTCAGGGAAGATTCATGGAAGGATTTTATTCAGATCCTTACAAGAGACTGGCATGGTATGTGATAATGGCAACAATTCCTGTAGGTATTGTAGGAGTATTTTTCGAAGATGCGATTGATTCATTATTCTCAGGTGCATTGTATGTTCCGGCATTCTTTTTATTTGTAACCGGTACAATCCTGTACTTGTCACAAAGAATGGCCAGCGGTCACATTGACATGAATAACCTCTCTAAAAAAGAAGCGCTTTGGATGGGATTAGGTCAGGCATGCGCAATATTGCCGGGTCTTTCACGTTCAGGTACTACAATTGCTGCAGGTCTTTCAATAGGTCTTGATAAGGAATTTGCTGCAAAATTCAGTTTCATATTAGCAATTCCTGCAATATTAGGAGCTTTCCTTGTACAGGCTAAAGATATCGGTTCTGCATTGGATGTAAACTTTTTACCTGTAATTCTTGGTTTTATTGCAGCAATAATTGCCGGATATATGGCTATTAGATGGATGTTGGATTTAATTCAAAACAAGAGTTTGGATATATTTTCATACTACTGCTGGGCAGTTGGTATAATCGTATTTATGGGCTCAATCGCTCATTTATTCTAAAAAAAAATAAATCAATTATCATATGATAATTGATTATTTAATTACTTTAATTTTTTTAGTTAAAGTGGTGGTTCCGTAAGTTTTAGTTGACTTGAAACCTACTTTAACGGTATATTTTTTGTTTGCTTTTAAGTTAACAGTAAGTTTTGCCTGTCCTTTGCTGTTTGTTGTTTTGTAAATTGTTTTTCCGTTAATTTTAAATTTAACCTTAACATTATTTATTGCTTTTTTATTCGCATCTTTAAAAGTAACAACAAACTGTTTATTTTTACGGACTGTTGTTTTTGAAGCCTTTATAGTAGGTTTGACTACTTTAACTTTAATGGTTTTTTCACTTCCGGTATAATATTTGTTTCCCTTGTAGGTAACTTTAACATTGAAAGTTTTAACAGTGTCCTTAATCTGAAAGCTGGCAATTCCGTTGCTGTTGGTAGTTGCGGTATATGTTTTTCCTGCCATTTTGATGGAAACTTTTTGACCCTTTATGGCCTTATTATAACAGTTCACCAGTTTAACAGACAGCTTTTTGCCGCTTTTGTAATATTTGTTAAAATCATTTACAATCAATGTGGAATATTTTGAATTAACTGCCAATTCCATTTTCTGATTGTCTATTTTTGCATAAACTAACTCATCATAACTTTCAGGCTTAATATTGAAAGTTGCAACGCCGTTTTCCAGTTTTTTCGTAATTCTTGTTGAAGTGGTATATACCGTTACTTCCAGCGGTAGATTAACGCTTCCGTCTAATTTGCGGATTTCTTTTGTTTCGTTGTCATAGTAATAATTCAAATCTACAGTCAGGACATTATTTTTATTCATATAAACAACGCCGTCATTTGCCGAAAATGTCATAACCAGCCATCTGGAAGCATTTATCTTATCCGGTCTGTGGTCTCCGTCATGTGGAGAGTAATAATATGGGCTTATGTTGTTTTGCCCCCACCAGCAGTAAAGTACAGTTGCATTGTCATCTAAGGAAATGTCTCCGTAGGATCTTCCTTTTATCATATAGTTTCCCACAATTGCACAGTTCTCCATTATAAGCTCAGTGTCTTTGAAATTGTTGGTCACTACTCCGTGGTATCCTGCATGATTCTGTTCAAAAATGGTGTTGTAAACTTTTGTTATAACATGCTGGCCGCTTGGAGGTGCTAGAATTGCAGCCGCATAATATTGAACATCATTGTATCCGAAATAACTGTTGTTAATGAGGGCATAATTATGGTTGCTTATTCCTCCTGCGGTGTAGTTTGTAGTCAGATATTCGAATCTGCAGTTGTTGATTGTTGCATTTCCAAGGTTTAACATGGCTGCTGCTGAGTATACTGCAAAATTCTTTGAAAATATGCATCCGTCCAGGTTAATTATTCCATTTGTTGCAATACATCCTCCTACACTTTCCTTTGCAGTCAGATAGTTTCCGGTAAAATTGGAATTTTTAATATTGGTTTTTCCATATGTGTAAAGGACGCCTCCATATTGGTGAGCGCTGTTGTTTATAAAACAAGTATTTTCAATATTTAAAGTTCCGAGGTTATTGTATATTGCTCCTCCGTTTTTATATCCTCGGGAATTGCTTAAAATACAATTTTTAATTATAATTTCTCCGCCTTCATTATGAATCAGTCCTCCGTTGTCATCCAAATTCCCGTTTGTTAAAGTAAGATTAATTAAAGTTAATTTGCTGTTTGAATTCATTGTAAATAATCTTCCAAGAGATTCGCAGTCTATTACTGTATTTTCTTTGGATTTGCCGATAAGTTCTACTGACTTGTCCACTGTGAGGTTTCTGTTGTTTTCACCTGCATATCTGCCTTCATTCAGGTATACTGTAGTATCATTCGATGTATAATCTATAGCATATCTTAAGCTTTTAAAAGGATTTTTTTGACTTCCGTCTCCTGAATCATCATCACCTTCAGGTGAAATGTGCACTTCAAATGTATCAGAACTGGTAACTGTAGTGTTAAAATCGTCTACAGCACTGACACAACTTATTGTTGTTATAATTGACAAAATTACTAAAAGTAGTGAAATTTGTTTACATCGTTTATTCATTTTTTCCTCCATATGTAAAAACGTTCTTATTGATAGTAGTTTATAAAAATAAATTAATAAAGATATCTAAAAAATTTCGATGATGTGAAATGGAGGGGTGATTTAAAATTTGGTGTGATTCTAATAAAAAAAGTGTTAGAGAATGAAATCTCTATCTGCAAACTTTTTCTATTTTTTTTCTAAGTTTTTCAACGGAATTTCCTAAAGCAAGTGCACTGTACATTGCTCCACCGGCGCCTGCACCTTCTTTAACAAATCCTTTGAGGTAATTTTTAAGTCCGCCATGTTCGGATTCTTCAAATTTCGGATCAACCACGTTAACGGTAATGTTGCCGTCAATCTGTTTTAATATTCCGAATAAATCTGCGGTTTCATCACCTGCCACATAAACTGTGGTTGCAAGATTAATTCTTGAAAAATCAAATGTAGGCTGTACGGATTTTATAATAGCGCATGCTGCGGCCATCTGAGTTCCACCCGCTAAAATAATTGGAATGTCTGAACCCAATACAATTCCTGCTATTGCCGGCAGTGTAGGATCACCTACTGCACCGATTGCCTGCATTGCATCAATATCATCAGTTTTAGGGTCAAGTCCCGCATTTTTAAGTCCCTCATCAACGACTTTGCTTTTCATGTCATGAGGATTGTGAGGCATGCTTCCGCTTACTTTTTCATTTGCGTCATATCCGAGTGCCCTCAGGACTCCCAAAGCGGTTGTAGTTCCTGCAGCAATACTTTCACCAATCAAAAGCATTTCATGTCTTCTTGATAATTCGGCACCTAAATCCTTTGCATTTTCAAATATTTCCAGTGGATTTAAAACACCTTTTCCGGTTCTTATATCTCTTCCATAGTCTTTTCCAAGGTTTACGTATTCCACATCGGGTTTGATTTTGGAACCTGCATCAACAATAACGAATGGGATGTTTGAAAGTTGAAGTGCCGCTTTTGTCAGTCTTGCTGGTGTAGGTGCAGCTTCATCTCCCACTACGGTTTCAGCTGGAGCATCACAGCATCTCACTTCTCCCAAAACCATAAATTCTACATCTGAAGCGGGAGTATATTCTGTTAAATCAGCTGAAGGGCCTGCACCTGAAATTCCATCAATCAATGATGTTTCAGTTGTTCCAATTGTAAGTAAAAATACCGGATCGTCACATTCCTGTAATTTTCTGGTTAATTCATCTGATCCGTAGGTTTTTATTCCATCAATCATCTTTTTCACCTTGTTTTTTCAACAAATCAATAATGATTTTATTCTGATTAATAATCTTTTTATTTTGAAGCATAATTTTCTTTAACATTTCCATTTCCGGAAGTTCATCATCGGTTTTAAATGTCTTCCCGTCTCTTGCTCTTGGCGGAATTCTAATCTGCTCTTTTGGAGGAAGCTTATTTTCTTCTTTCGGCATTTTTGGAATTACTCCTCTAGATGCGCTGTCTTCTCTAGAGATAAAATCCACATATCTGTGTGTAACCTTGTTCTTTCCTCGCTCTTCCAATAATTCCATCAGTCTTTCATCCACATTGTCAACGCCGACAAGCTGTTCCTGCTCTACTTCATGAATTAATCTTTTCTGAATGTTGTATGCGTTATAAATTGGTATTCCTCTGGCATTACATTCGTTTTTGAACATATCATGAATGTTGATGTCTCCAGTTAATTGTTTTACTCTTTTCTGCTCAAGAGTATTAGCACTATAAAATCCCATGTTTTTACTTATGTATCTCTAATTAAAAATATTTTTCATATATGAATTTGTCTAATTTTGATACATTAGTAAAGTATTTATAAATTAAATGTCTAATTATTGTACATAGGTGATATAATGTTAGTGGATATTTTGGGAAAACATCCTCAAATTAAAGTAATTGACTATATGTTATCCTGTCCGTTTCATGAAATGACTAAACAGCAGTTGGCTGTAGGTTCTGAAATATCAAGGTCCACATTAGATAGGTTCATTGAAGATTTTCTTGAATATGGTCTATTGTGTAAAAAGGGATCAAAATATATTGTTAATTCTAAATCTGTATTTATAAAAGAGTTTTATGAAATAAATAAGAAACTTGTGCAAATTGAGATCGAAACACAATCAAATCTTCCTGAAGAGAAATTTTTAGAATATTCTGATAAAGAATTAGATGAAATGTTAAGTGACATTCCTGATGAAGTTGATTTAGATAAATTGGAATTTGAAATCGAATCAAGAGAATTTTATACATTTTCAGGGGATAATTCTGCAAAAAAACCATTTGATTTAATCTTGTTGGGGTGAAATCATGAAAAAAATATCTGATATACCATATGATGAAGAAGTTAAAATAAATGAAAATTCTAAAGTTGTACATGCATCTTCTTTTGGATTAGGCGGGTCTAGTGATGAAATTAGGATAATCGTCTGCGATAAAAAATTAGTATGTAATGATAATGGATTTAAAATAATTAATGAATCAAATTTACAATTGGTAATTAGTAAAAAAACAGCTAAAGATTTAAAAAATCTTTTAGATGAATATATCGATTGAAAAGGGGTGTTTTTGTGAAAACCAACACCATTATTCAAGAGGAAATATTGTTCTTTTTGTACCATGACAAATATTTCAACAAGCGCCACACTCCAATTGTCAATATTTGTAACAAATTATCTCAAATTCCCTGTAAATACATCAAAAGGAATTAAAAAACTTATATAAACTTAAATTAATTAGTTTTAAGAAAACTAAGCATGGTAATGATGTTTTCTTAAATATTAGTAAGAAAAAAGAAATTGAAGAGATAATTTCTAAAAAGCTTGATTCATTATATTCGTTATAAGTTTATATTGATAAAAATTATATAATAAATATAAAATGTTATTTTAAGTGATTATTTTGATAAGTTTAGGAATTGAAGGAACTGCAGAAAAAACCGGTGTGGGAATTGTAGATAGTGACGGAAATATTTTAGCTATGGCTGGAAAACAGCTATTTCCAGAAGAAGGCGGAATTCATCCGAGATTAGCTGCAGAACATCATGCAAAATGGATTCCTAAACTGATACCTGAAGCAGTTGACCAGGCAGGTATTTCATATGATGACATTGATTTAGTTTCTTTTTCACAGGGTCCGGGTTTGGGACCTGCATTAAGGATAGTTGCAACATCAGCAAGAACATTGGCGCTGTCTTTAAAAAAACCTATAATAGGCGTTAACCACTGTATAGGTCATGTTGAAGTTGGAAAACTGGACACCGGTGCAGTCAATCCTGTATCACTTTATGTAAGTGGCGGTAACAGTCAGGTCATTGCCTATGAAAGCGGAAGATACCGGATATTCGGTGAAACCTTGGATATTGCAATCGGTAACTGCCTTGATCATTTCGGTCGTGAAAGCGGTCTGGGTCATCCCGGCGGACCGGTCATTGAAAAACTTGCAAAAAAAGGATCATATATTGATTTGCCTTATGTTGTAAAGGGTATGGACTTTTCATTTTCAGGACTGCTTTCTGCAGCATTGCGTGAACATAAAAAAGGAACTCCGATGGAGGATATTTGTTTTTCACTGCAGGAAACTGCATTTTCAATGCTTGTAGAAGTTACCGAACGTGCACTTTCCCACACTCAAAAGGATGAAGTAATGCTTTGCGGAGGGGTTTCTGCAAATTCACGTTTAAGGGAAATGCTCAAGACAATGTCTGAAGAGCATGGAGCCAAATTCTACATGCCTGAGATGAAGCTGTGCGGTGACAATGGAGTTATGATTGCATGGCTTGGGCTTTTGATGTGTAATGAGTTCGGACCTATGGATTTGAAGGATACTGGCATCATCCAGAAATTCAGAACTGATGAAGTTGACATTCCTTGGATTGACAATTCCAAAAGTTATCTGACTTTACCTGACGAACTCATAGCAAAAGGTGCCGAGTCAAATATCGTCAAAGCTGATTATCTTGGTGAAAAAGCAGTTCTGAAAGATAGAATCTCCAAAAAGTACAGGATTCCTGAAATTGACAATAAGATCAGAAAATCAAGGTGCAAGCTTGAAGCAAAACTCCTATCTGATGCTAAAAGAGTGGGAGTAGTCACTCCTGTATTATATGATGTCAATCTTCAGGACAAATCAATTCTGATGGAAGAAATTGACGGTGTAATGGTAAAAGACATTATTGATGATGACTTGGCCTTTAAAATCGGTGTGGAAATATCCAAGCTTCACAGCGGTGACATTATTCACGGGGACATTACCACTTCAAATATAATGCTTAGGGGCGACCAGCTGGTTTTCATTGATTTCGGGCTAGGAAGACATTCTCCTCTTGATGAGGATAAGGCTGTTGATTTGCTTGTGTTAAAGAAATCACTGCAAAGTATAGATTATAATTTAGCGGTTAAATACTTTGATTTGGTTTTGAAAGGATACGGCAATGATAAAGTGGCCAATCATATTGAAGAGATTGAATCCCGTGGAAGATACACTCATTAATCGAGTGATAATTGTCAACTGTTAATCAAATTTTGTTAAAATTAAATAACTCATATCGACCCAAATTATATTCAACCATCACATATAATAAAAATCACCATCATATTTAAAAATATGATAACATTTATAACTGGTAACGAACATAAAGTTAAAGAAGCAGAGAACATTTTCAAAGATTATGACATAAACTTGAAGCATATTGATTTAGGTTACGAAGAACCTCAGGGAACTCTTGAGGAAGTGGCTATATCAGGCGCAAAATATGCTTGTCATGAACTTGACTGTCCTGTGATTGTTGAAGATGCTGGTTTATTCATTAAAGCTTTAAACGGATTTCCGGGAACATATTCTCATTATGTTCAGGATACTTTAGGAAATCAGGGAATTTTAAAGTTATTAGCAGATTCAAATGACCGTTATGCCGAATTCAGGTCAGTTATTGGGTACTGTGCCCCCAATTCTGAGCCCAAGACTTTTTTAGGCAAGGTGTCAGGTGAAATCGCAGTTGAAGAAAGAGGAGATTTAGGATTTGCTTTTGATCCGATTTTCTATGTTCCTAGTCTGGATAAGACTTTTGGAGAACTTACAACTGATGAAAAAAACCAATTTTCACATAGAAAAAATTCTTTAGAACAATTCATTAAATGGTATTCTTCTAGAGAATAGTATATAATTGGGCTTATTTAAGATTTAAAAAATTTAAAGAGGTTTATATTATGGCAAGACCAGAATGGGTAACTTACAGTGATGAAGAAATTGAAGAAATGATTTTAAAATTTAACAGAGAAGGTAAAAGTACTTCCGAAATCGGTATTGTATTAAGAGACCAATACGGAATCCCTTCAGTTAAAGATGTAACTGGTGAAAGAATTACTGAAATCTTAAGAAGAAACGGTCAGGCTGGAGAATATCCGGAAGACTTAATGAACTTAATCAGAAGAGCAGTAAACATCAGAGATCACTTAGAAGAAAACCCAAAAGACTTACACTCAAAAAGAGGATTAACTATCATTGAATCCAGAATCAGAAGATTAGCTTCCTACTACGTAAGTGAAGGTAGATTACCAGAAGGTTGGAGATATAATCCAAGAGAAGCAGCACTCCTTGTTAAATAGAGCTAGTGAAGCTACAAGTATGCTCAAAGAGCATATGGAAAATGATTCAGTTATAAGATTAATTTCTCATAACGATGCTGATGGAATTTCAGCAGCTGCTGTTATAGCAAATGCTTTGGCTGAAGAAGATGTACAGTTTCATACTTCCAGCATCCCACGTCTAAAAGAAGAAGATGTTAATCATCTCAGAAGTGAAAAATATGATTTATTTATTTTCACAGACATGGGAAGTCCTTTCATTAAGGAATTTAACACCTATAAGCATGATGTTATTGTAGCAGACCACCACCAGGTGGATGACACAGAAAGCGAAAGCAATGTCGTCCACGTCAATCCTCACCTTTTCGGTGTTGACGGAAGCAGGGATTTATGTGGTGCAGGTTCTGCTTATTTGACCATTCGTGATTTGGACAAAAAACATTTGGCATACTATGCACTTGTCGGTGCATTTGGAGATATGCAGGGACAAAGCGGCTTTACAGGTGTTAACAGATTAATCCTTGATGATGCACTTGAAAGCGGAAATCTGGAAATTCATGAAGGTTTAAAGATTGTTTCAAAATCAACCGAACCGATTTTCAAATCCCTTGCTTATACATTTTCACCGCCTCTTCCTGGAATCAGCGGTGATTTGGATGGTGCCCGTGAATTTTTAGAGAGGATGAATTTGTCCTACGGTATCAAATTCACAGATATGGAAGATGAAGAAAAAGATTTGCTTAAAGATGCACTTATTAACATAAACCCTGATATTTTCGGTGACTGTTACACTGTACCTAAACAGGTACCTATGCTTAGGGATTTGGAAGAATTCTCCTACATTCTTGATGCATGCGGCAAAAATAAAAAACAGGGCTTAGGTTTAAGCATTGCTTTGGGCGAAAAGGATCAGGCTTTGGATGCTGCCTTAAGATTTCAGCGCCAGTACCGTGACCAGATTGTTAAAGGCCTTCAGTGGGCTAAAAAAGAAGGAGCTCAGCAATTGAATTCTATACAATATTTGTATAGTGAAGATAAAGTTTTAAAATCTGTAATGGGAACTATTGCAAGTATAGGATTGTCCGTTGAGATACTTGATGAGTCAAAACCTGTCATTGGAATGTCAAGACTGCACAATGACATTAAAATTTCAGGCAGAACAACAAGAGACATGGTTGAAAAAGGCGTTAATTTAGGCAAAGCTTTAAAAGACTCTTCAAACAATTTCGGCGGAACCGGCGGGGGCCACGATATTGCAGCAGGTGCTATGATACCTTATGAAAGCAAAGACAATTTCCTGCACATACTTGATGAAATGGTTGAATATCAGTTAAGTGGTGAATAATATGTTTTTAACAAACGAAGAACAACAAATGTGTGACGGAGAGTTTGGTGAAACTATTAGAAAAAGTATGGATATTCTTGTTGCATTAGGGGATATCTATGGTGCTTCTAAATTAGTTGATATCACTTCCGCACAGGTATCTGGTGTTTCTTACAAAACTATCGGGGATGCTGGTTTAGAATATCTTGAAGATTTGGCTTTAGACGGATCCGGTAAAGCTACTATAAACGCTTCACTCAATCCGCCGGGAACTGATTTGGACAATTGGGAAAAATTAGGTTTTCCAAGGGATTTTGCAATCAAACAAAATCAGATTGTAGATGCATATGCAAATCTGGGAATTTCTAAAACATGTACCTGTACACCATACTTGGTTGGTAACGTTCCAAGATTCAGAGATCATGTTTCATGGTCAGAATCATCTGCTGTTGCATATGTCAACTCAGTAATAGGGGCCAGAACCAATCGTGAAGGAGGTCCTGCAGCTCTTGCAGCAGCAATTGTCGGTAAAACTCCTTTATACGGTTTCCATTTGGCTGAAAACAGACAGGCAAATTTGGTTGTTAATGTTTCCACTGAATTGAAAGGTGCTGATTTTGGTGCATTAGGTTACATTATCGGTAAATTTGTTGGTGGAGGAGTTCCATACTTCAAACTTCAAAACACTCCTAACAACAACGATTTGAAAACCTTGGGTGCGGCACTGGCATCATCAGGTTCAGTTGCACTTTACCATGTGGAAAACGTAACTCCTGAAGCTGATTTGATAAACAGTGATGAAATTGAAGATATCATGTTTATTTCCGATAAGGAAATTAATGAAACCCGTGAAAAATTAACAACTACTGACAGGGACCCTGATTTGATTTGTTTAGGATGTCCTCATGCATCACTTGAAGAAATTAAACAAGTGGCTGAAATAGTACAAGGTAAAACTATTAAAAATAAACTGTGGATTTGTACATCTGTCAGTGTTAAAGCTACTGCTGACAGGATGGGCTACACTGAAACCATTGAAAAAGCAGGCGGAAACGTAGTATGCGACACCTGTATGGTTGTTGCTCCTATCGAAGATATGGGCTTTGAAGTAATCGGTGTAAATTCCGCAAAAGCAGCAAATTATGTTCCATCAATGTGCGGACTTGATGTTGTTTATAATGATGTAGAAAATCTTATTCGGTTTGAATAAGATTTTTAAATTCTTTTTTTTCGAATTTAATTAATTTTAATTAATATGCTTATTTTTTGTTAAAACTTTAAATTACATAAACTCTATAAATTAAACTAATAGAAATTGTGAGGAAGACTTTTTATGAATTATTTAATTGTTGGTGCCGGAAATGCAAGCAGGCCTGTTGCAAGATTGCTTAATTATTTAGGCCATGATGTTACTGTAACTGATTTGAAAGACTTGTCTGAATTTAAAATCGAGTTTCAAAGAAGTTTAATCGAAATGGAAAAAGAAGGAGTTAACTTGGATTTAGCAAATAAAGAACCTTCAGTCGAAGGTTTTGATGCAGCTTACATGCCTCCTACATTACCTGATTCAGCTCCTATTGCACAGCAAATTAAAAATTCAAATTTAAAGGTCTTGACAAATGAAGAATTCTCACAAACAGTTAATGATTTGATTCCTGTTGATATTATCGGAATCACCGGAACTATGGGCAAAACCACCACTACATTCATTACAACAAGTCTGTTTAAGCAGGCAGGTTACAATGTATGGTCCTGCTCATCCCTGGTAAATAATCTTGTTTCAGAAGCAATTATTGACGGTATTGTTAAAGGCAAGCCGCAAGAATGTGACATTGCTATTTTTGAACTTCCTCACGGCACAATCGGTCTTCTTGACAGATTGGATATTAAAATAGGTCTTTTGACAAATATTGCCGAAGACCATCTCTCCGAGTTTGGAGGCTCACTTGAAAAATACCAGAAGCGTAAACTGGTTCTCGAAGCAATGAGCGAAACATTTATAGCAAACAATTCCTGTCGTGACATAATAGAAAACGTCAGGGACAACGCAATATACTATGCTTTGGATGAGGATGTTGATTTCAAAGGAACTGCCGGAGACAAGTCATTAACAATAAAATCCAAAGATGTGGAATTCACAACTCCATTTCATATGATGAGCTATTTCTTTGAAAATTCTGTTGCCGCATCTGCTGTTGCATTGACATACGGTGTTGAAAAGCAGGACATTATTGACGCGTTAACAGTATTTAAAGGATTGCCTGCTCATATGGAAGATGTGGGGGACTATAACGGAAGGAAAGTTATTCTTGATTCCGCATTCTTGTATGACGGTATGAAAATTACTTTGGACTACTTTAAAGATGAAAGCGTAGTCCTGTTCTTGGATCATTTTGATACATTATCTGTTAGAGATAAGGCAGAAGTTGGCGAACTGGTAAGCGGATATGACATAAAGACAGTTATTGCAAGCGGTTTTAATGAAGTTACTCAGGAAGTGGAAATGGAAGCCGCCAATGAGATTTTAGATGCAATAACCAATCCTGAAATCGAAAAAGTGGCTGTGGAAAACATTGAAATTGCAGCATGTGAAACATTCAGATATTCCGAACCGGGAGATATAATTCTCCATATGGGTCCGCTTATAGCATATGACAGGCTGACTACTGTCGAAAAAATTATGAGAGGACTTGAAGAGGGGAGTAAAAAGTATGAATAAAAATAAAACCTTTGGAGTTATTGGTGTTTGCGGTGCAAACGGTAATTTAATAGCTAGAATTTTAAAGCAAAGAGGATATGATGTAATTGCAACAGATTTATCCTTCAAAAAAGATTGCCGATTTGCTAATGCTTTGGAAGGTTACGATATTGAAGTATATTACGGCAAAACTCCTGAAAAATTTTTTAAGGATGCAGATTACATAATACCTCCTGCAAGTCTGCCTAAAGATTCTGAAATACTTAAAAATTGCGATAAACCTATTTTGGAATTATGTGACATTATTGAAATGATTAAACCTGAAAAGCCGGTGTTCGGAATAACCGGAACTAACGGTAAAACCACTTCAACCACTCTTTTAAAAAGAATTGCTTATGATAATGGAATTAAACCTTGTGAACATGATTTGGAAGGCATGCAGGGCAATGCCGAATTCATCCCGATTTTACAGTCAAGATTAAACGGGGATGTAGGTATTCTTGAAGTCGGAACATTCGGAGTACCTGGCACTGTTGGAAGAATTGTTAAAAATACTCAAATGTCAGGAGGTTTAATTACAAACATTACTCCGGATCATTTAAGAGATCTCGGAAGTTTTATGGATTATGCAAATGTTAAAGGTGAATTCATAAAAGAACTGGGAATCGGCCAGCTGATTGTAAACGGTCATGACCCGACCATAATGGGACTTTTACGTGAACTTGACTTTAAAGGTGAGGTTATCACATTCGGTGTTGACGAGCTTCCGGATTCAATTGGTATGAAAGAATGTGTCTGCGGAGAGGAAATTGCAGTTAAAGAGATTATCTCCGGTTGCGGATATTATTTCTGTAAATGTGGAATAACAACTCCTCAGGTAGACTACATTGCAACTAACGTGGATTTGCCTAATAGGACTTTTGATTTGCACACTCCAACTGAAAAATTAACAGTTAAAATGGGTGTTGACGGGCTTCACAATGTTTACAATTTAACAGGTGTAATCATTGCAGCTCATAAATTCCTCGACCTGCCTTATGATAAGATTTTACCTACAATTGCCAGTTTTACCGGTGTAAGCGGAAGAATGGAAGAGGTAGGTGAGGTGAAAGGCAAAGATATCTTTGTTGATTATGCTCACAATCCTGCAGGTGTGGAAACTGTTTTAAAAGAATTTAAAAAGTTGCATGGTGACTTTACAACTGTAATAACAATATCTTCAGAATCCGGATACACTGGTGATTTGAACATATTCAACAGTGTATTGAAGTTTTCAAAATTCATCGTTCCGGCTTCAACCGCTTCACAAAAAATAGCTTCTGAAAAATTAATTGAAAATCCTAAACTGAATGATCGGATATTTTTAAATTACGTGGATGATTTTGAAAAGACAGGCACTCTAGGCGCTTCTAAAAATCAGGTTCGTGATGGTATTAAAAAAGCTTTAAATTTAGATTGTGAGATGGTAATAGCTATTGGGGAAGCTGCTACCAAATACAAATCTATAGTTTTTGACTTATAATTCGCAAGTTTTTGGTGGATTTCCTGAAAAATCAGCAATAGTTGCTTTTCCGGAAACTGTAAATACTTCAAAAGTTGGATTGTCTGCAGTTTCGTATAATGATTTTACAAGTTCATTTGAATCGATTACTTTCTGTTTTAACTCTAAAGAGTCAGTAAATTCCACTTTACCTGCAATTCTTAACCATGCAAATTCTGGTGTAGCGGTTGTGATTTCACAATTAGGGTTTGCATCCAATTCCTTGAACATTGGTTTGGTGTTTGCTGTACAGAAGTATGGTTTTCCGTCTTCTTCAAAGTAAAAGAGAATTGGTCTTACTTTTGCATTTCCGTCAAGTCCGCTAGTTGCTAAATATATTAATGGATTTTCTTTTAAAAAATTAATTACATCGCTCATTTTTTACATCTCCTTATAATTTGTTGTTTATAGTTTATTTTAATGAATATAAATCGTTTTCGTAACTGTTCAGTAACTAAGTAACTGTTTGGTAACTGTCATTACTTATCAAATGCTCTCACTAATCTTTTATAAATGCTAAAAAATAATATCATAGTAAGGGTTATTGGTATACTCATTTTACATACTCATTAAAAATTTGAAGGTTGAATTATGGCTAATTATATTTCACATCCTTTAATAAAAAAAGATGCAATTGAAGCAAGGTTGTATCAGCAGGTTTTAGCGGGGGATGTATTAAAAAAAGGCAATACTATGGTTGTAGCGCCAACTGCTTTAGGTAAAACTATCGTTGCGATTTTGGTAGCTGCAGATAGGCTTCAAAAAGTTAAAAATTCTAAAGTGCTGGTTCTTGCACCATCAAAGCCTTTAGCCATTCAACATGAAGACAGTTTTAAGGAATTTTTAAATCTTCCCTGCACTTCCATAACCGGTGCAATAAAAACCGATGAAAGAGTAAAAAGGTGGGAAGAGTCCAGAATTGTCTGTGCAACTCCTCAAACTGTAGAATCAGATTTGTTAAACGGCAGATATGATTTAAGCAGTGTTTCACTCATTGTTTTTGATGAATGCCATCATGGTGTCGGATCTTACTCTTATGTATATCTGGCTTCCCGTTATGTTCAGGAATCCAATTTCAATTTAATTTTGGGCCTTACTGCTTCACCTGGGTCTGATAAAGCGAAAATCAAAGAAGTCTGCGCTAACCTTTATATTCAAAATATCGTGGTTAAAACAGAAGACGACCCTGACGTCAGGCCATACTTTAATCCGGTTGAAATAGACTGGGTCAGAGTTAAAATGAGCAGTGAACTTGAAAAAATTAAAAAATATGTTGATAAAGCTTTAAAAGTCAGACTGAAAGCTTTAAAGAATATGGGTATAATCAGAACAGTTTCTGTCGGGAAAGTCGATATTCTAAAGGCAAGAGGAAGAATTCAGGGTGAAATTGCAAGGTCCGTCAATCCGGATAAGGAGTTATTCCAGGCCATTTCCATTTTAAGCGCTGTAATCAATATTCAGCATTCTCAGGAGCTTATTGAAACACAGGGAATTCAGACTTTCAACAAATATATTGCACGTCTGCGTAAGAAAAAAACCAAAGCGGCAAAATCTCTCATGTGGGATGATAACTTTGGAAGAGCTGTTAAGATGGCACGTGATGCTGAAAGACATGGCTGGGAGCATCCGAAACTCAGGGAAGTAACCAGAATTCTTAAAAAAGAGTTAGGTACTGATGACGGTCAGACAAAACTCCAGTCCAGCCGTGTTACAGGCAAGGATGAAAAATCTTCCAAAATAATTGTTTTTACACAATACAGAGACACTCTGGAAATGATACATGAAAAACTTGAAAAGGAAGGAATAAAATCTGCAAAATTCTTTGGTCAGGCTGCAAAAGATGGTCAGAAGGGTCTTACACAAAAAGAACAGAAAGCCATTATCAAGTCATTCAGAATGGGTGAATATGATGTTCTTTTATCCACAAGTGTTGCAGAAGAGGGAATCGATATTCCTGCAGTTGATCTGGTTGTTTTATATGAACCGGTTCCTTCCGAAGTTCGTATGATTCAGAGAAGAGGAAGAACCGGACGTAAAAGAACAGGACGTGTTAAAGTTCTGATTACAAACGGAACAAGGGATGAAGCTTACTACTGGTCAAGCGTTAGAAAAGAAGATAAGATGAAATATCAGCTGATAGACCCTGATGTTTTAGAGGAATTAAATGCTTCAGCTTTAGAGAGAATGGAAGATCAAAAAAGAGTTAAGGTAATTGAAAGGCCTAAAGAAGCTGAAAAAGCAAATCCTCTTGTTTATGCAGATTCCAGGGAAGGAAACTCCAAAGTCATAAGACATCTGTCTGAAATGGAAATTGACGTTAAGGTCAGGTCCATGGCGGTCGGTGACTATCAGGTCAGTGATGAGGTAGTAATTGAGAGAAAAACCGCAAAGGATTTTGTTGATTCAATTATTGATAAAAGATTATTCAAGCAGGCACGTGAATTGTCTGAAGAGTTCAAAAGACCTCTTTTAATTTTAGAGGGGGATGACATTTACAATGGAATGATCCATCCCAATGCTGTGAGGGGAACTCTTGCTGCTATTGCAATTGATTTCGGAATCAGTATAATTCCAACTAGAAACTCCGAGGATACTGCTGCAATGATTAAAAGAATTGCTGTTCGAGAACAGAACGGTGAAAAAACTCATATTCAAATCAGGACAGATAAAAAACCTGTCAGCTTATGGGAACAGCAGCTTTTCATAGTTGAATCATTACCTAATATAGGGCCTGTCAACGCTAAAAATCTGCTTCAGCATTTCGGAAGTGTTGAAAAGGTGATGAATGCTTCTGAAAGTGAACTTCAGGAAGTTGAAGGTATAGGTAAGAAAACTGCTAAAAATATTAGAAAAGTAGTTGAATCAGAATATTTGTATTTTAATAAAGAATCAAAAGAAAAAAAACTTCTTTAATTAGATTTTAAAGTTTTTTTTCATAAATTCATAACTTTTTTCAATGGAATCGAAATCATTTACCTCAATGATATAGATGCCATCATAATTTTTACTCTCAAGATTATTGACTATGCGTTTTAATTCAATAGAGCCTTCACCAAGTGCAAGGTGTGAGTCATCATCACCAAAATTATCATGGATATGTATGTGTTTAATTGAATCAAAAATCATCTCGTCTGGAGAATATCCTGCATGATTTGCATGGCCGATGTCCAGTGTCATAGGCATGTCGAGTGAAACCAGCATTTCATTCAAATCATTGATGTCGGAATAAATCATATTGTCAAAGGTAGGCATATTTTCAATTGTGGTTAAAACGCCTAAATCATCTGAATATTGCTTTATTTGTTTGATGGAATCTATTGCAGTATCATAAACTTTATTTTGGAAATATTTTTTTGCTAAAAAAGGAGCAAGTCCCGGATGAACAACAACTGCTTCTGCATCTATGTGATTTGCCAGATTGATTGAATCCTTAGTCTGTTTTAGAGAATTTCTTCTGCTTTTCCATTGCAGTGCAGCAATATTGATATCCATAAACGGCGCATGGATAGTGTATTTGAGGTTATAGCTGTCTAAAATGTTCATGTTGATGTTTTCTGTAGGATACTGATGCACGATTTCTGCATATCCAATTCCCAGATTCTCAATAAATTCCAATGTCTCTTCCAGTGAGTTTTCTATTCCTGCAAGTGTTGATGCACCAATTTTCATATTATCACGCCTTTCTGACTGCTGTAATTTCCAATCCTATCTCAATTGCTTCCAGGATGAAATCAGACAGTTCAATTCCATTTTTAATTTTTATTTCTCCTTTTTTGGAAGTTGTTGCGGTAAGCAGATATTCTCCGTCAATAAGAATGTCGAAGTTTTGTCTGCCGTTTTCCCTGCCTAAATCCAAAATCATCTGTTTTCTGGTATGAATGATGTCCACTTCAAACGGAGTTTTGTCTACAGGTTTTTCTTCGATTATCTCTACTCCAAGACTTATTCCGATGTCACGTTCAATCTCAGCAATTCTTTTTCCGTTTTTACCTATGATTTTCGGAACGTACTTGTCGGGAATGTAGATGTTTGCTCTGTCAGGTGAAATTACTTCGACCTCTACTTTGGCTTTTTTCGGAAGCATTCTTTTTATTTTTCTTAAGATTTCGGCCTCTGCAATGATGTCTACTGAGGATTTGTGTTTTTCACCATCGGAAGTGCCGTTTACAAGATTCATATCCATTACGATGGTCTGCTCACCATATGTATAAATTTCATTTTTAAGCTCACCGGTTTCAAAGTCCCTTACTTCAATAACCGGCCTTGCAAGATCAGCTTCCTTCATTCCTGTGGGAACTTTAACGGTCATTTTTGTTTCATAAACGCTTGTTACTTTACCGTCTTCAATGTAAATGCTTGTATCTACAATTGACGGAATTACTCCAAGCTCAACTCTGGAAGCGATTCTTTGAATTGCATCTATCGGACGGGTTGCATGAACAACTCCAATCATTCCGACTCCTGCAAGTCTCATATCTGCAAAGATGTTAAAGTCAGTATTCTTTCTAAGCTCATCATAGATTGTATAGTCAGGCCTTACAAGCAGCAGGACATCAGCCGTATTTTCCATACTGCCTTCAAGAGGAGCGTACTGGGTTATTTCATCCGGCAGCTGCAAATCCCTTGGGGACTCCATTGTTTTAACAATCTTGTTTAATTTGTTTGAGTAATATTTTGCAATTGCCTGTACGAATGTTGATTTACCTGCTCCCGGAGAACCTGAAATTAAAATTCCCTCAGCACTTGTTCTAATTCTTTCCAACAGTTTATCTGACAGGTTATATTCATCCAAACTTATATTTGCAACAGGTCTGACTGCAGTAATTTCCAAAGCCTCTGCAAATGGAGGATATGCAATGGAAATTCTGTATTCTCTTGACTGGACAACAAATGATCCTTCCATATCTGATTCCAGATAGGTTTTAGGGTCATTTTTAGCCTTTTCAAGAATCTCTTCAACAATGTATGAAAGCTGTGAGTATGAAGAGGGTTTATTTTCCAGTTTAACAAATTTAATATGTCCCGGAATTCCCTTTTTAGCCATAGGAGCAACATTTTCCTTTAAATGAACAGACATTGTCTCATCATCAAAAAGCCTTTCTATTGACAGGGACTTTTCTTTGTACGCCTGCTTAACGTAATGAACAGGAATTCCCTGAGCTTTAGCAACCTCTGCCTGGACCTTGTCATTTGTAATTAATGTTGCAAATTCTGATTTTGCAAGGTCTCTGATGATGCTGTCAATTTCTCCGCTTTTTGCATATCTGATATCATAATTGGTAGGCCTTTTGCCTTTAAAGCTGATTGCCAGTTCTCCATCATCCTGCATTTCCTGGAGTTTTTTAAGCTCTTCCAGGCCTTTTCTTCCTTCTGCCCTGTTGGCATTGGCCTGATGTTCTAACTCACAAACTACAGCTTCAGGCACAATAATTTCAGGATAGTCAAAATCCCCGTTTTCAATCAAATCACTTACTGCACCTATTATTACTGCGCTTGTGTCTGGTACAATACTTTTCATCTTAATACACGTCTTCTGGATTTACAAGTCTTTCTAAAATTATTTCTAAATCGTTATCTTTCAAATCATCAATGTCCACGTCATTTTCAGTGTTGATTTTTCTAAAAAAGCATGAAAGATAACCTTCATGACATGCTGCACCGGTCTGTTTGATTTTTAAGACAACAGCATCCATGTCACAGTCCACTAAAATTTCTTTAACTTCCTGAAAATGTCCGGAACTTTCTCCTTTGAGCCATAACTGATTTCTTGAAGTGCTCCAGTAATGAGCTTTTCCTGTCTGTATTGTTTTGATTAACGCTTCCTTGTTCATATTGGCAAGCATCAGTATCTGGTTTGTGTCTGCATCCTGTGCAACTGCTGTTATGACTTTAACGCCGTTGATTTCATGTCTGAAGTTAATTTCCATAATTATTCCTCTTTGATAAATTCGATAATACTGTTGATGTCGACCAGTTCCTGTTCTCCGCTTTCCATGTCTTTAACGGTAACTTTGCCTTCCTTCAGGTCATTTTCACCGATAATGATTATTTTCGGAACTTTGATTTTATCTGCGTAATTCATCAGTTTCTTGAATTTCTTGCCGTTCAAATCAACATCCACTTTGACATTGTTTTTTCTTAACTCCTGGGTGATTTCATATGCTTTCGGTCTTACGCTGTCTGAAATTGGAGCTACATAAACATCTAAATGTGACGGCAGTTCTTCTGCATCTGTAAGCTCTTCGATTGCATTCATAAGTCTGTCAAAGCCAAGTGCAAATCCTGTTGATTCCACTTCCTGACCTCCGAATAACTTGACGAGGCTGTATGATCCTCCACCGCAGATTTGCTTTTGGGCACCTAATTCCGGAACATATATCTCAAACACGATTCCTGTGTAGTAGTCAAGCCCTCTTGCAACACCGAGGTTTAATGTATAATTGTCAACTTTAAATGATTCTAAAAGATTAATTAATTCTTTTAACTCATCAAGTGCAGCTTTTGGCTCTTCATATGGAGCTACTAATTCTTCAACATCGCTTATGATGGATTTGTCTCCAACCAGGTCAATGAGTTTTAAAAGTATCTGGTTCAGTTCATCATTTTTGATTACCGGTTCATCACCGCTTAATGATTCTATCAGCAGGTCTTTATCTCCTTTATCGATAACGACCATTATTTCTCTTTGGGTTTCCTGGGAGATGTCAAAGTGCTTGAAAAGACCTCTGATAATTCCGAGATGGTTCACATTGACGTCTGCTGTTGTAATTCCGAGTGCATTGATTGCATCGGTACAAAGTGCAATTACTTCAGCTTCGCCCTGTGGAGTTTTGGCTCCGATCAGTTCGCATCCGAATTGCCAAAATTGTCTGAATCTTCCTTTCTGAGGTCTTTCATATCTGAAACAGCTTCCATAATAATAAAGCTTTATTGGTTTTGTGGAAGTTTTTTCAAGTTCATTTAAGTATAATCTGGCAACAGGAGCGGTAATTTCCGGTCTTAAAGTTAATTCTCTGTCGGATTTGTCTTTAAAATTGTATAACTGATTTACAATTTCTTCTCCTGATTTTGTTGTAAATAATTTTAATTCTTCAAATAAAGGTGTTTTGATTTCCTGATAACCATAATTTTCAAAAACATTTCTTAAGGTAGCTTCTGCTTGTTTACGTTGTCTCATTTCATCAAACAGGAAATCTCTTGTACCTCTTGGTCTTGTAAATTCCATTTTAGCTCTCCTATGAATAAATTTATTATAATTAAACTATGTTTTTTAGCTTTTATATAACCTTTGTTGAATATTGTTTCTCAGATGCTCTCAGGCAACTTGTTAGTAATTTTGGGTATAATTGTTATATATGTTTCGGAAGTGTGATTTTTCACAGTTTCATATATGTGTTTTTGTGCTTTTTTGCACTTAAATTAGGTTTAACTATATTAAAACCAATTGTTTAATTAAAAAACTCTAATGGGGATTGTTATGGTAAAATATAAATTGGTAGATACGCTTTTGTATCAAAGCGAAGAAGGTGCAGTTGAAGGAAAATTCATCATTGGTGAAGATACAATGTGGACCAGTAGAAAAATTGTTTCTGAGATTTTTGGAACCACTGGGCAAAATATTTCTGATCATTTTAGGAATATTGTTAATGAAGGAGAGCTTGAAGAAAAAGAAGTAAGCATAACCTCTAAAGAGCTATTTAAAGATGATTTGGAGTTTAGCAAGGATTTCTTGCAAAACTCTAAAAAAGGAGGTAGACCTCAAATATGGTATAATCTTGATGCAATTATCTCAATCGGATATAGGATCAATTCAAAAGAGGCAACAAACTTTCGTAAATGGTCTAGAGATATTTTAAAGCAATATATGAGAAAAGGTTTTGTAATCAATAAGGAGCTTTTGATAAATGGTGGAAGGTTCACTGAGGAATACTTTGAAGAACTGGTTGACGTAATCCGTGAAATCAGATCTTCTGAACGCAAAGTGTACGAGAAAGTCACTGATCTGTTTGCTACTGCATATGATTACAATAAAAATGCTCAAATTACTAGAGAGTTCTATTCTAAAGTTCAAAACAAGTTGCATTATGCTGTTGTTGGTCTTACTGCTCCTGAAATAATCTATGAAAGAGCTAGCAGTGAAAAAGAGCACATGGGTTTAACTACCTGGTCTAAGGCTCCTGACGGAAAAATATTGCTGAGGGATGCAAAAGTAGCTAAAAATTACTTAACTGAAAAAGAGTTAAAAACTCTAAATCGTGTTGTAAGCATGTATCTTGATTATGCAGAAGACAGGGCTGAACGTCAAATTCCAATGAGCATGAAAGATTGGGCTGAAAGACTGGATAAGTTTTTGGAGTTCTATGAATACTCAGTTTTAAAAGGTAAAGGAAAAATTTCAAGAAAAGAAGTTGATGAGTTTGTTAAATTGGAATATGAAAAATTCAGACCTGTTCAGGATAAACTCTTCAAGTCAGATTATAATAAATTTGATGAGGAAACTAAAAAGTTTTTAGTATAATATGAATCAACTATTATTATATGAATATTAAAGGTAGTACAAATATTGTAGGTTTGATAGGCCATCCTGTAGAGCATAGCTTCTCGCCGCCAATGCACAATGCTGCATTCAAAGCTTTGGATATGGACTATGCGTATGTTGCATTTGATGTTGATCCTTCAGATTTAAAATCAGCTATTGAAGGGGCTCAGTCATTAAATATCAAAGGTTTCAATGTCACTATTCCTCACAAAATTGAAGTAATGCAGTATCTGGATGAACTGGATGAGGTCGCTGAACTGATTGGTGCGGTAAATACGATTGATTTTAAAAATCTGAAAGGATATAATACAGATGGAATCGGCGCTATAAAGGCTATTGAAGCGGTAAGTCCTGTTAAAGATAAGAACGTTATAGTTGCAGGTGCTGGAGGAGCTTCAAGAGCAATATCCTTTTACCTTGCAAAGTATGGTGCCAGTTCAATAACAGTTTTGAATAGAAATGAGGATAAGGCGCAGAGTTTAGCCGGTGACATTCTGGCATCCGATTTGATAGATGATGTAAAAGCAGATTCAATTTCTAAAATTTCAAGCTGCTTAAAAGATGCAGATATTCTGGTCAATACAACTCCTTTGGGCATGCATCCCAACGTTGATGGATCTGTTGCCTCATCAGATGATATGCATGAAAATCTGGTTGTATTTGATGCTGTTTATAATCCTCATGAAACATTACTTTTAAAAGAGGCTGCAAAAGCAGGTGCAAAACCTGTTTACGGAATTAAAATGCTACTTTATCAGGGAGCAGAAAGCTTTAAAATTTGGACAGGCAGTGAACCTCCAATTGATGTAATGGAAAATGCTTTAAAACAATATTTGGGAAGATAATATGGATTTAATGTTTGATATATCTGCTTTAACTCAGGAAGAGGAAAAATTTTCAACATCAAAAAAAGATGTACTGAAATACTTGAAAATAATAGGTGTAGATACTCGTTTTATTTCATACACTCCTCAAAAAATCTACATTAATTCCTTAAGGTTTTCCAAGTTTTCAAGAACTCGTGAAAAAACATTTTATAAGCAGTATCCTGATATCGAAATAGTGAGAAATACTCTGTTTCAAAAAATATGCTCCAAATCAGCCAAATTGCTTACACTGGAAATCAAGCCTAACTCAACAATACTGATGCCTGAGGATAACTTTATCTGTGAACTGATATTGGAGCCTTACACCAGAAAATATGGTGTTAATCTTGTTTATGAAGGGGATTATGATTTAAAGGTCAATCCGTTAATTCTGGATGATAAGGTCAATACAATCTTTGAAGGAATTTTCAACGGTGAAGGTCTGAAGTTAATTGAAAGTGCTGATGAAATCTATCCTCTCGCTAACGTTTCTCTGGAATGGATCAATTCCTTTTTAGAGATGGACGGCCAGGATTTAATTAAAAAAGAAAATGGAAATGAATTGGCGAATTCATTTTCCGAATTTTTAGAAGATGTCGCACCACAGTTCAGGGAAAATGTGGTCAGCGCTTCCGAGTTCATTGATGAAAAGCTGTCAAAAGAAGAGTAATCTCAAGTTTGAATCTTTTAACGGTTCATTATACTGTCGATATGTCTCATTAACTCTTCACCTTTTGGTGTTAATCTGTACAGCCTGCCTTTTTTTGATTGGGGATTAACGCATTCGGCAAGGTCATGTTCTTTCAGCTGTCTGAGGGTGTTGGACATGTGGTTTGTCAGTATTCCTGTTTCCTTTGCAATCTCGGAGGGAATTTTCAAATTACCCTTTAATGCCTTCATTGCCCTCAATCTATATGTTGAAGTTCTCACATAACTGATTTCTGTTAATATTTCATCTGAAATATCCATTATAATATCTCCTTAAGTGAGGTGTTATTCTAAAGATTCATTCATGATTAAAAACTGAAAAGTGAGACTTGCTTATCTGTTTTCTTTTTATCTTTTTTCTCTTCAGATTTTTCTTCACTAACTTCTTCTGCAGGGGTTTCTTCTTCGTTTTCCTCAATTTCAAATGGAAGCTCTTCTGCTTCAGATTTTTCTTCACCGGCATCTTCTGCAGGAATCTCTTCTTCGGTTCCCTCAATTTCAAATGGAAGCTCTTCTTCAGCTTCTTCAATGATGATCTCTTCAGGAGCATTCATTATCTGATTTTGCAGCTCTTCAAATCTTCTGTCACGTTCTTCAACTCTCATCTGAGCCTTTTGCTTTTCCATTTTGGTAACGACTTTTTTAGGTATTTTCTTTTTCCTGAATCTTTTTATTTCATTGTCTTCCAAATCAAGAAAGTCTGAAATCTCCCATGCAAGTTCATCATTCTGGAACATGATTTCCAGATATGGAAACATGGAAATTGCAATGGCATGTGAAATGTGCATTTTTTCAGACATTTTCTCTGCAATTCCGTCTCTAAGGTTCCTTTTTCCACGGTTACGTCCCATTAATGTGAAAATTGTTGGTGTCTGGATTTTTGAGAATTTCTTGTAGGTTTCTTTTTTAGATGAACTTACTCCGATTCCCATAAAATCGCTTGCATATTTCCAGTAACCGTAATTCCTGCTGCTTCTGGCTCTTCCAAAGTATAAATCTGCATTGGCTATATTTTCATAGGCCTTTTTGATTTCGTTTTTATTGGTGTATTCTCTAGGAATATTTTCAGCAATATATTCCATTACCAGTGTAGGGTCTTCATCAACCCTTAAAGCTTCTCTTACATGCACAGGATTTTTACTTTTTAAAACGCCGGTTATTGCGTTGAAAATATCTGATCTGTCATCTTTGGTACGCAGATTTTCAACATCTCTAGGCTCTAAAACTTCGTCCTTGTCGGATAAGGCCTGCAGGGTATTGATTGCAGAACGCATGTCTCCGTTTGATTTTTTAGAAATCAAATCCAAAGCTTTAGGATTGGCTTTAATTCCTTCTTTTTGAGCAATCTCCTTTAAAGCTTTTCTGATACTCGGACTTCTTATTTTTGGCATTTTAATTACAGTACATTTTGGTTTGATTGATTGGAGACGTTTTGAGTAGAAATCATTAGCCATCAAAATCATGGGATGTTTGGAATTTTTAATAATCTCTCCTATGGCTCTTACTCCTCCACGGTCATTTGTTCCGTGGATACCGTCCACTTCGTCCATTATAATCAGTTTGTATTCATCTCCAAACAGTGACCTTGAAGAGGATGACTCTCCGATTGTGCTTTTTAAAGCATCCTGTGAACGCTTGTCACTTGCATTAAGCTCAATATGTTCTGAAAATTCTTTTGCAATAACGAGTGCGAGTGTGGTTTTTCCAATACCTGGTGGTCCAACTAAAAGGAGCGGCTTTTGGGGATTTCCGCTTTTCCATTTTCCAACCCAGTCCTGGATTATCTTTTTCTCTTTATTGTTACCTACCACTTCATCTAAAGTCTGCGGTCGGTATTTGTCAGTCCATAACATTTCCATACCTTAAATGAATTTAGTTAAAAGAGCTTCAAGCTGGATTCTTGGATTTGCTCCTTCTCTTATTCTAAAATCACAGTCTGCTATTGATTCAATTAATTCAATATAAAAATCAGGTTCCATTTTACCTTCAACAACTCTTTTGGAAACTTCCTGATAGATTTGACTAACCATATCTTCTCCGCTGGTTCCCTGCAGTACCATTGTTTCTCTTAACAGGGTTCTTGCTCCTAAAAAGTCTCCAACAAGGGCTTTATTTATCATGTTTGATATTTCCTGAGGTTTTGCTTTTGAAACAACTTCATAGACGGATTCTTCACTGACTGCTTCACCTTCTGATGTGGTTGCCTGCAGCACATTTACGGCTTTTCTCATATCTCCTTCAGCGAAATAGACTATTGTTTCAATACCTTTCTCATCATATTCGAATCCTTCACTCTCACAAATGTATTTCAGTCTTTCAGTTATTTCTTCACCTTTTATTGGAGCGAATCTGAATATTGCACATCTTGATTGGATAGGGTCAATGATTTTTGAAGAGTAATTACATGAAAGTATAAATGAAGCGGTTTTTGTATACATTTCCATTTCACGTCTGAGTGCGTGCTGTGCATCTTTGGTCATGTTGTCTACTTCATCCAAAAAGATTATTCTAAATGGAGCACCAACCGGTTTCAGTCTGCAGAAACTTTTAATGCGATCCCTTACGGTATCAATTCCTCTTGCATCAGATGCATTAAGTTCCAGGAAATTGTTTCTCCAGTATTCTCCTAAGATTGATTTAGCAAGTGCAAGTGCGGTTGTTGTTTTTCCAACACCTGCAGGTCCTGTAAACATTAAATTAGGCATGCTTCCTTCGCCTACATATTTTTCAAGTCTGGTAATGATTTGTTTTTGTCCTACAATGTCGTCTAATTTTTGTGGTCTATATTTTTCTACCCATGGTCCGCTCATTTAATCACCATTTTTTTACTAGTAACATTTATGTATTATGTAATTAAATTATTTTTTGATTAACTTTTTTAATATATGAAAAGTAATAAATATATAGTTAAAGTGAGCGTTTGATAACTATTATTTTAAGGTGTAAAAAATGAAAGGCACATGGAAACTTAGGTTAAGAATGATTCTGACATCAGTACTGATGTTTACAATTATTTATTTCCTGATAATGCTTGTTGCGAGATACTTGGGAATAGGTACTTGGAGACTTTATGCTGGTGTGAGTTTAGTAATAGTATTTTTACAGTATTGGTTTGGTCCGTCATTAGTTAAACGTTCCATGAATGTAAGGCCGTTGTCCGAAGCGGAAGCTCCTCATATTCATAAAATGGTTGCAGAACTTGCCCAGGAAGCGGGAGTTCCAAAACCTGAAGTGGGATTGTCAGAAATAAATATCCCAAATGCATTCGCTTATGGGAGAACTAGCAGAAGTGGTCACATTGCAATAACTCGTCCGATTTTAGGCTTGCTTGACTATGATGAGCTTAGGGCAGTACTGGGCCACGAAATGGGTCATATCAAACACAATGATATGGCAGTGACTGCAGCAGTCAGCGTTATTCCGATGATTTGTTATTACATTGCATTGTCCTTTATGTTTTCAGGAGACAGCGAAAACGGCGGCGGAATAATAATTGGTATATTAGGTTATGTCTTTTATTTGGTCGGTCAATTGCTGGTGCTGTTTATTTCAAGAACAAGGGAATACTATGCTGATGCGGCAAGTGTGGAGTTCGGAAACCGTCCGGCAGCACTTGTATCAGCACTGTATAAATTGTCCTACGGTGCTTCAAGATGCAGCAAGGAAACAATTGATGAGGTAAATACCAACAGGGCATTCTTTGTAAATGATGTAAACAATGCAAGAAACGATATCACTGATTTCCAGCAGATAGACTTTGACGGCGATGGAAAAATAACTGATGAAGAACTGAGAAGATTAGCTAATTCAGATGTTAAAATTTCTAAGAAAAACGGAATCATGGAGCTCTTTTCTACTCATCCTGATTCCCTAAAAAGAGTAAAAAGATTAGCGGAACTTGAAAATTAGGTGTAAATATGAAGATGATTTTAGATGAACGTGGAAAAAAATATGTTTTAAAACCTGGAGAGGAATTTCAAAGTGACCTTGGCATTGTCAAAGCTGAAGTTTTGGATAACGCTAAAGTAGGTGATGAGGTTAAAAGCCACCTTGACCACACATTTAAAATCATGAAACCTAACATCAACGATTTCATTGATATAATGGACAGACGATGTTCAATACTTCTTCAAAAGGATATTGGACAGGTCTTGGCCCATACTGGTTTGGGAGCTGGGTCACGTGTAGTTGATGCGGGAACCGGTGCAGGTGCAATCGCTCTTAATTTTGGAAATGTTGCAGGTCCTGAAGGTGAGGTATTTACCTATGAGATAAGGGAAGACTTTGCTGAAGTTGCCCGTAAAAACATTGAAAGATTTGGAATTACCAACATCACAGTTAAGAACCAGAATATTAAGGATGGAATTGATGAAGATAACATCGATTTGGTATTTCTTGATTTGCCGAAGCCTTTTGAAATATTTGAAGATGTATTAGAATCCTTGAATGTTGGGGGATGGCTGTGCGTTTACGCTCCATATATTGATCAGGCTGAAATCTCATATAGGATAGCTAAAAAACTTGGATTTTATGACATTGACATTGTTGAAATCCTCGAAAGAGGCCTTGAGGTCAGAACTCAGGGTGTCAGGCCGAAAACACGTATGGTCGGCCACAGCGGTTATCTTGTATTTGCAAGGAAATTATAACTTTTTTAAGTATTTTTTTAAAGATTGCTTATCTTAATCATTAGGATTTTTTCCTAACTTCTATTTTTTTAAACAACATATATTGAAATTGCATTTTCATTCAAAATATTTATTTTAAAAAAGACATAATATTATTATCGTAATATTTTTTTGGTGAAAATTAATGAGTAAAACTAGAATTCAGTGGATTGATCTGGTACGTGCAATAGCAATTTTAACTGTATTGTTTGTTCATGCATCCGATGGGATTTTTATAATATCTTCAGACGCTATTTTAAATTTTACATTTACTTCAAGGATTTTTGAATTCGTTGCATTATTTATTGGACGTATTGGTGTTCCGTTCTTTTTAATGATTACAGGTTATCTGTTGTTGGACAGGACTTATGATGATGAGAAGGTTAAAAGGTTCTGGACAAAAAACGTAAGGGATTTGATAATTGTTACAGTAGTATGGTCAGCTCTTTATGCTATCAGTCTACAGTTCATTACAGTATTCTATGATGTTGTAAATCCAGGTGAAGCCGGAAACCTGTTCTATTCTCACATGTGGTATATGCCGATGATTATTGGAATGTATCTTTCAATTCCGTTTGTAACAAGTGCTCTTAAACATTATGATGTTAAGACTATTAACAATGCAACAGTTGTATTTGCACTTTTAGCATTCTTGCTACCATTTATTACAACATTATTGGACATGAACGGTATTCAAAACGTAAATATTCAATACTGTCTCGGTTTCAGTGGAGGAGTTTACGGAATATATATTCTTTTAGGATATCTGGTTAAAAAAGGATACTTTAAGAAGTATTCATCTGCAAGTATGGGGCTTTTGGCTATAGTTTCATTTATAATCTGTGTAGCGTTCCAGTACTATGCATTTTTAAAAGGATATAACTTTTTCCTCTGGTATGAATTCCCATTCATTTTAACCGGTTCATTTGCATTATTTGAGTTATGTTCAAGAATGAAAACAGTAAGGGCGTATAGGGGTGTTCAATTCTTATCCAAATACTCATTTGCAGTATTCCTGATACATAACTTATTCAGATTCCCATTATTGCCTTTCATTGTTTATTTGCCGTTCACAGAACCTGTAAAAGCCTTAATTCTTTGGGTTTTATTAATAGTGCTCAGTTATGCTGCGGCAGTTATTATCTATAGAATCCCAAGACTTGGAAAATTCGTATTGTATATGAGATAATTAATCCATTATCTCTTTTTTTATTTCTTTAAACGCTTTTTTTGCCTCAGGTATTGGGAAAAGAGGATAGATGTGGAACAGTCCTTCACCTGCAATGAATCTGACGTTAACGTTGCTTTTTTTAAGTTTTTCAACATATAATATGATGTCCTTATAAAATATTTCGTTATCTCCTGCAAAGATTAAAGTTGGGGCCTGACCGGTTACATCACCGAAAAGGGGACTTACTTTATAGTCACGGGTGTCCAGTTTTCCTGCCCATGACTTGCCGATTTGCCTAAGGCCTATTTCTCCCAGTATCGGATCATCTTCATCATCATATGGAGTATTGCTCATTGAAATGTCCACCCATGGGGAAAATGTAATGATGTGTTCCGGCTGAGGAAGCCCGATTGTTTTTATAAACTGGCAGAATGATAAAATAAATCCGCCTCCTGCAGAATCGCCCATCAATGTTATTTTGGAGTCAAAACCAAGCATGTGTTTATACAGTTCTGTAATTTTTTCAAAACTTTCTTCTGCTTCATGCAACGGCGCAAGAGGATATACCGGGGCAAGTACATATGCATCAAGTCTTTTTGACATTAAACTGCAGAAAAGGAAGTGCTGATAATTTATTTCATTAACATATGCTCCGCCGTGAATGAAAAGAATGGTGTTTTTTGACTCTATCTCTCCAAAGGTAAATACCTGCATTCCATTAAAGTCAGTACTTTTAAAACTGGATTTCACAGTCTCCTCAGTTTTTCTTGACTTTTCAAGTAGATAGGAGTCTATTTTTTCCTGTGAAGTCATATAATCAGGTTTTGTAAATTTCAAAATTTTTTCTTCGATTTTTGCAATAAATGATTTGCCCATGTAATGTCACCAAACGGTTTTTCTATATTTAATTATTATATTTTAATGTTTAAAAAATTATATTTTGAAAAATTATTTTATAGATAAAAAATATATTCAATAGTAAATATTTAAATTAATTAAAATTTTTTCATTGATAATATGGACTCATTAAAACTAAATTTGGATGTTAAAGAAATCTATAAATTAAAAGAGTTTATAGAAAAAATCATTCAAAAAAAGGATTTTAAAGTAGATTTGATAGTTGAGGAGATATTTGTAAATATTGTTAACTATTCTAATGCGGATTATGTTCATATTAATGCTGATTATGATGACCAGACATTGACAATTGAATTTGTTGATAACGGAATGGAATTTGACCCTACATTGTCTGAAGGTCCTCAAAAGCCTGACAGCATTGAGGATGCACGTATAGGGGGTCTTGGAATATTTTTATCAAAACAGCTTGCTGATGATTTGGATTATCAGTATGTCAATGGCGAGAATCACTTAAAAATTATTAAAACAGTGGAATAATGAATAATAAGATAAAAAAAATACTGATTCCTTTTATTTTAATGGTCTTGATTAATTTAGGGTTTTTTTATTTGTTCTCTTCCAGAAATGTCAGTCAGGGAATCAATGCTCATATAGGTACGCTTTTAATTTCCGGTCTGCTTTTCGGTCCGTATGGGGCATTAGGAGCTTCTTTAGGAAACCTGATTTCCGATTTGATTAGGGGTTATCCGGTTGATTTTACTGTTATTTCAAATATTACCGGTTTTTTGATATCTTATTTAGGTTTTAAATTATGGTATAGAGATTACAGAGGCAGGTCTCAAATAACAAAGCCTAGATTAAACAGTACTTCAAACTTTTTGCTGTTTTTAGCTATTGTAGTCGGCACAGGATTTTTATATTCATCCATTCATCAGAATATTTATAATCTGCTTTATTCAAGTATGGGTTATGAAAATGCTACAATTGGTGTTAGATACTTTTTAAACTATGTCAATTCGTCATTTGTTGTTGGAATTATTGGAATGTGGCTTTCAAAGAAAATTGATTTTATCTATACTCCTAAAACCTCTAAAAGTAGAATCAGCAAGAAATTTTTCAAAATTGTATTTTATCTGCTGGTTTTTTCAGCAATATTTGACATTTTTCTTCCTTTCAGCATTTCGGATAACAGTATTTTTTGTATAATTCAGACAGTTGCATATATCATTGTAATATGCATTTGTCTATTTGAGCCGTTTACATCAAAAATGTCTCCGATACGGGAGGATTCCATTCCGGAAAAGATTATGAATATCTTTCTGCTTTCAATCTTTTTCATGCTGCTGATCAGTGTCATTCTTGCATTTGATCAGGTGATTATAATGGCTGTTGATGATTTTCTTCCATTAAGTTTTATGGAAATAGTAATTTCAACATTTATACTTACTGATATTTTACTAATACTGTTTATGATACCTTCCCTTGCAGTTTTAAGGGTTGTTGAAAAAAGAGCTATCAGACCTATGCTGGACTTTTCTCAAATTGAAAATTTTGTCAGGGAAGGAGAAAAAATCGAATCAGACGGTTTGGTAAATGTTTATTCTGACTATCTTGACGAACCTACTGAAGTGGGGGTTTTGGCAAGAAGTTACACTGATTTGATTAATTATAATAATCGCTATATTGATAATATTGCTCAAATCGAAGGGGAAAAAGAGCGCATCAAGGCAGAACTTGATATTGCTAAAAGAATTCAGGCAGCAAGGCTTCCGACAGAAGCTATTGAGAATGATGATTTTATAGTTGAAGGTTCTTCCAGGCCGGCTAAAGAGGTTGGGGGAGACTTTTTCGATTACTATATGCTGGATGATGATAATTTGGCAATTGTAATAGGTGATGCATCAGGTAAAGGCGTTCCAGCAGCACTTCTTGCAGTCATTACTCAGGAAATGACTAGTCAGATAATCAAAAATGAAAGAAACCCTTCAAAAGTATTATATCTTCTCAACAATCAGTTATGTGAGAAAAATTCCGAGACAATGTTTATAACATTGTGGGTTGGAATTTATAACAAAAACAAAAAAACCATAACATTTTCAAATGCGGGACATAATCCTCCATTGATTAAGGATAATGGTGAATTCCGCTTATTGGAAGTTAATAGAGGACTGGTTTTGGGAATTATGGAAGACTTTGAATTTGTCAGTGAGGAAATTTCATTTTCAAGCGAACTTGTAGTCTTTACTGATGGAATAACCGATGCAAAAAGCATTGATGGTGAAATGTATGGTGAAGAGAATCTTATAGAGTTCTTCAACACTACTAATAATTATAATCAGATTGATTTGCTCTTTGATAAAATCGATGAGTTCTGTGATGGTGCAGAACAGTTTGATGATATGACCGTATTAATTTTGAAAGATAAAACATGATAAAACTGGCTTACTGTAATGTGGAAAATTTGGATTTGGGAAAAGCTTATAGATTATTGCCCCAAAGCAGAAAAGATAAGGTTGACCGTTTCAGGTTCATCAAAGATAAGAAACTGAGCTGCGGTGCATATCTTCTTTTGGAAAAGCTTTTGTCTGAGGCTGGAATTACTAAACCTGAATTTAAACTTTCAAAATATGAGAAAGCATATATATCCAACTATGGAGATATCTATTTTAACATGAGTCATTCAAGTAAAATGGTTGCATGCGCAATATCTGATATGGAAGTTGGTGTAGATGTTGAATTAAATGACCCTACAATTGATTTAGACATAGCTAAGAATTACTTCTTCAACGAGGAATATGAAAGTATCATGAATTCATCCAATTCGGCTGATGAATTTTTCAGCTACTGGGTATTAAAGGAATCATACATGAAATATACTGGTTTGGGCTTTAATTTAAGTCTTGACAGCTTTCAGATATGCATCGGGGATAAAATAACATTAAAAAACGATAAAGATAATCTTAAATTTAATCTCTTTGATGTTGAAGATTATAAACTGGGAATATGTTCTCACTATGATGTTAAAAAGCCGGTTGAATATAGAATAATTGACGGTTTTCGATTAAATTCAACTCATGAAAAATAATAATTCTTGTTTTTACAATTTAAAAATATAAAAAAAGTGGAATAAAGTTAATTATTCCATAAAAATAGCCGGTTTGTAAGGCATTGCGTTTCTTGCCTTATTTTGTGGGTCGTAGGAATCATCGGTGTGTATGACGACTTCATCTCCAATTTCTTCAGTGATGTAGTCAATAGCATCGGTTAAGATTTCCTCTTCGTTGATTTTACCGATGTATCTTGTTTTGGTCATTTCCTTTCCGATTTTTTTAGCCACCATTGCTATTTCTTTTTTATCATCGTAGATGTTGGCTCCGATTGCTCTGCCCATAATCTGGCCGATATCAGGTTTTCCTACTTCATCTGCAATTTTGTACAAGTCCCATTTCCAGTCAGGTGCAAGATAAACATGGATTTTGTTGATATCTCCTTTGACCATTTTTTTGATGTGTGTAATGTCTTTTATAATGTTTTGCACTAATTCTTCTGATTTTTCGATTTCAACACTTACACATTCTTCATCTGCTTCAGGCCAACTTGCTTGGCTGACAAATCCTTTTCCGCCATATTGTGTCCACAGTTCTTCACAGGTGTGTGGTGTAAATGGAGCTAAAAGTCTAATCCATGCTTCCAGGACGGTTGAAAGGACATAAATGATTGCAGGGTCCTGTGCATCAAGTAAATGTTTAACTCTGTACAAGTAGTGATCCACATCTTTTTTAAGAAGGAAAAGGGAATCTTGAAGAGCCTGTCTTGTCTGGAAGACTTCTAAAGCTTCTGTTGCATTTTTAATGTGCTGATTGAGCTGGCTTATCATCCATAAGTCTATGGTTCTTGTAAGTTCAACTTCTTCAATATTGCTTAAATCTAAAGGTGAACCTTTGATTTCTTCCACATTTGCTGCAAATTCTCTAAACCATTCAAGTCTTCTTTTGGTTCCGAGAACTTCTTTTTCTCTCCAGTCAAAGTCCTGCCATGGTTCAGCTGATGCCATCAGGAATAGTCTTACAACATCTGCTGTGTAATCGTTAATAGCATCTTTTAAAAGGATAACGTTACCTTTTGATGAGGACATTTTGTTTCCTTCGAGAAGCCCCATTCCGAATACTACAGTACCTCTTGGCCATTTTTCTTCAGGATATATTGCACTGTGGGTAAACATTAAAAAACTTAAGTGGTTACCTACTAAATCCTTGGCGGACAATCTCCAGTCAAGAGGATACCAGTAGTTGAATTCATCCTGAATCTCTTTAACTTTATCTTCAGGAACTGTGATTTCATCGGAATCCTTGTTTAAAAATACTTTGTCGAAGAATGCTCTGTTCAAATCATCAGGATTCATGTCTCTCAGGTATTTTGCAATTGAATAGTATGACATGTAGATTGTAGAATCTGTTAAAGGTTCAATAAGCCACTGATTGTCCCACGGGAGTTTTGTTCCAAGTCCCACTTTTCTGGAACATGCCCAGTCGTCTAACCAGTTGATGTAATATTCAAAGTTGTTTTTGATTTCTTTTGGAATGACGGTTTCGCCTTCAAGAAGTTTTAAGGTTTTTTCGGTCCATTCTTCGTTTCCGTATTTCATGAACCACTGGTCATCCATGATTTTAACAACACAGTTGTTTCCGCATCTGCATACAACAGGCCTTTCAGCAAAGTCATACATGATTGTGGCCATGTTTTCTGATATTAATTTTTCTTTTAACTCTTCACGTGCAAAGCGGACTTTCATTCCTCCAAAACCAGGAATTGAATCGATGATTTTACCTTTACTGTGCTGCTGTTTGTATAATTCATTGGTTGCTTCGTGTAATTTTTCATCGTTCTGGTCTGTAATTCCTAATCTTTCAATAATGTCTTTAGCAGGGATTTCTCCGTAGCCTTTAAGGGTACAGACAGGAATTGGTACAACATTTTCGATGATGCCTTCAAGACTGTATTTGGATATTAACTCATCGTTATTTTTTAAATCCTGAAGAGCAATGTAGTCTGCCGGTGCATCAGCAGGTTCTGAAAATACAACACCGCTTCCGTATGATGCGCTTACAAAGCTTGCAGGGAATATTGGCAATTCATCTCCGGTAAATGGATTTGTAGCCATTTTTCCAATTAAGTCGTTAGGGTCAATTTCTTCAATTATATCTAAATCTTTAATTTGATTGGATAAGTTATAGTGAGCCTCTTTTGAAATTACCCAGTTTTCACCTTCGGCATTGACAACAACATACTCTTCATCAGGGTTCAGCCAGATGTTGGTTGCACCGACTATGGTTTCAGGCCTTAATGTTGCAGTCACGAGAACTTTATCATCAATTTTGAATTTCAGAAGTGTAAGTTCATTAACGCCGACACCTTCACCTTCAAGTAAATCGTGGTCTCCAACAGGATTGTCACAGTTAGGGCAGTATTTTACAGGGTGTTCTCCTTTTGCAACCAGTCCTTTTTCGTATAATGTGGTAATCTGCCATTCTATGAACTTTTTGTAAGTAGGGTCAATTGTCCTGAATTCCCTTCTCCAGTCAATTGAATAACCCATTTCTTCCATCACTTCGTGATATTCTGTTGAAAAGTATTTGACGATGTATTCAGGGTCTTCAAGTTTAGGTAAGGTTTCTTTTGGAACTCCGTGGACTCTTTCATACAAATCAAGTGTCCATGGGTCTTTTCTTTTTATTCTGTCTGCTATTCCAATAACTGGGGCACCGGTAACGTGCCATGCCATAGGAAACAGTACATTGTAGCCTTCCATTCTTTTAAATCTTGCATAAACATCAGGTACAGTATATGTACGTCCGTGACCTATGTGCATTGCACCACTAGGATATGGGAAAGCCACTGTAAGGAATAATTTTTTTCTCTCATCTGGGTTGGATTCAAATAACTTTGCATCCGCCCATTTTTTCTGCCATTTCTTTTCAATATTTTCGCTCACTAAATCACCATTATAATATTGTTTTTTGAGGACTTTCAGGAACTTTGCTTTTGTGTTCGCTCCTGATAATTTTATTAATAATCATATCAACGTCGTCAAGTGAAATATCTAATTTTTCTTGAATTTCACCATTATTCATATCTTTTTCAGTGTATAGATAAAGGATTTGATCAATTAAGTCATAAGACATTCCGATTTCCTCTTCGTCAGTCTGATTATTCCATAATCCTGCACGGGGAGGCTTGTCAATAATCTCCTGGGGAACGCCCAAATATTCGCTTAATCTGTAAACGTCTCCTTTGTATAAATCTCCAATAGGTTCCATATCACATGCACCGTCACCGTATTTGGTAAAGTAACCAATCAGAATTTCGCTTTTGTTACCTGTTCCGCTGACAAGGTAATTTTTAGCATTTGCATAGTAATAAATGATTGACATTCTGATTCTGGCCTTTAAATTTCCGATAGCCAGCTCATTTTCTTCAAGCTGTGTCATGGATAAAAATTCATTTAAAATGCTGTCAATACCTATTTCCTTATAGTCGATTCCTAATTGCTGTGCTATGGATATTCCATGAAGTTTGTCATCTGTTGGTGTTGTAGTGGATGGCATTACAATTGCAAATACTTTATCGCTTCCCAATGCTTCACAGGCAAGATAAGCTACCAATGTTGAGTCAATTCCTCCGCTCAAACCGACTACAATACCGTCGGTATGGGATTGTTTGACTTTGGCTTTTATGAAATCTACAATTGTATTTTTAGTTTTTTCTAAGTCTATATCCGGAATTTCACTAATACTATCACCAACCTATTCGTTCATACATAAATTAATATGTACTTATTAATTTATATATTAATTGTATGTCAGACGTAAAACTCAATTCCAATAAATCATTTTCAGATGAAGACAGTGAAATTTTAAACCGATTCATAGAATTTCAGCAGGCTTTAATTGATAAGGATGAAGACAAACTGAATGAAATCCTTACTGAAAAATATGAGCTGATTCACATGTCAGGTAAAAGGCAGACCAAAGAGGAATTCATTTCCGAAATCATGGACGGCACATTAAACTACTATGAATCCGAAATAATTGATCCTACTGTTTTGTGGGATGACAGTGAAAGGCCGACTTTGGTCGCTGATGTGACATTAACAGCTAAAGTTTATGGTATTAAGGGCAAATGGACACTGGATACTACAGTGGGTTTTGAAAAAATCGATGGAAAATGGTATTTTTCCAAATGGGATAACTGATTTAGTGTTAAAAATAAGTGTTGTTTGTAAAATTAAACATTTTACATTTAGTTTAAATGACTAAAAACTATTTTTGTTATAAAATTTTTTAAAAAATAAAAAAAGGAGAAGAAATGTATTATTTCTTCTATTTAATTGTTATTTTTACTTTTTTGCTTGTTCCTTTGTAGGTTACATCGCCAGCAAATGATATTTTAGCTGTGAATTTACCTTTTTTGGTCAATTTAATGTTGAATGTTGCTTTTCCTTTAGAATTGGTTTTTGCAGTGTATATTCTTCCATTAATAAGCAATGTGACTTTTTTACCTGCTTTCAAGTAAGTTTTTCCATCAATGGATGCTCCTTTGATGGTTTTTAAAGTCACTGTGTATTTTTTGGTTTTTGCAGTTGCCTTAAATGTTTTTGCACTTGCAGTTATTGAAGTAGTTTTCTTGTTAATGGTTATTTTTTGTACAGCCAAAGATGCATTGTAATTATCATCATCCAAGAATACAAGTACAAATGTGTAGAGGCATGCGTTTTTCAGATTAATCTGGACACTTGCATAACCGTTTGCATCAGTTGTTCTGTTTAATATTACTCCATTATAACCGATGTAGATTGTTTTGTTTGCAAGTGGGGTTCCGTTTAAATCAACCAATTGGAAAGTGAAATTTCTGCCTCTTTCGCCTTCATAGTATTCGCAAGCATATTGTGTGAAGTCTTTGGCTAAAATTTCAGTACCTCGTTTTTCAGGTTTTTTAGCAACATTAAATGTAGATGCTTGATAAGCAGAAGCGTGTTTATCATCGCCTGAGTAAATTACAACAACATCGTGTTCACCACCAGAAACATTGCTGATAGGAACTTCAGCACTGCCGTTAACCAGTTCAATAACAGTTTCTTTTCCGTCAACAATAACAGTAACGTTTCCTGTAGCACCAGGGATTTCAACTTTAACGGTTGCATTATCTCCTTCCTTGAGGTCTTTTGGAACGGTAATGTTTACAACAGTTTCTTCACCCTCCGCTACGCTAAATGAAATTACAGTTTCATTACCATTAAAGTCTTCATCACCGAGGTATGCTGCAACGACTGTGTAGTTTCCGACTGGAAGAACAGTAGTTACAATAGCTTTACCGTCTTTGACTTCAGCAAATATGTCGCTACCACTTGTTGTGAATTTAACAAATCCTGTAGCATTTTCATTAACAGTAACTGTAATCATCACGTTATTGCCATCAACAACAACATCTGCTGTGATTGGTGTATCTTTCTTTACATGTCCGAGGATTTCAACGTCTTTGGATGTAGTGTTGGTGTTGAATACTGAGTCTCCCATGTATGTTGCAACTACGGTGTAGTTTCCAGGTTCGATGCTTATAACATCCATGTACATTGTATATTCTTCACCGCTTTCTTTACCTACCATATACAATTTAACCAGTCCTGTTGCGGATTCATTCACATCAACCATTACCAATGCAGCATCTTCATAAACATCAATGTTAAGATCGATATTAGTGTTTTTCTTGGTAATATCTGTTATAGTGAATGTCACAGAGGTTCTGTTCATATTGTAGTTGTTATCACCAAGGTAAGTTACATCAACAAAGTAACTGTTTGGTACCAATACGGTTGTTAGTGTTGCGACACCATCTTGTACTTCAATATTGGTAACAGTACCACCAACAGTTAGTTTTACAAATCCTGTAGCGTTTTCATCAACGTTCACAGTCAATGTAACTCTGTTTCCGCTCACATCAGCACGGGCAGAAATAGGAGTGTCCTTCTTAATATGGCCTACGATAGTGAAATCTTCAGAAGTAATGTTGGTATTATACCAGTCATCTCCCATATATGTTGCAACTACAGTGTAATCACCAGTTAAAAGAACATATTCAAGAACTGCTTTACCGTTAATTACATCTGCATAGAGAGTGTATTCTTCCGGACCAGTTATCTGGAATTTGACAAGGCCGGTTGCAGTATCATCAACAGTAACAGTCATAGTCACATTGTTTTCTACAGTATCAATATCTAATGAAATTGTAGTGTTTTCCTTAGCAGGTTCTACAAGTGTGAATTCTGCTTTGGTGGAGTTTTTATTGTAGTTTGCATCACCAAGGTAAGTTACATCTAATGCGTAGCTTCCGTAAGGCAAGGTGATTGTTAATGTAGCTTCACCATTTTCTAATGCGATATTGGATACGCTTACGCCAGATTTGACTTCAACAAATCCTGTAGCGTTTTCATCAACTTTAACAGTTAATGTAACTCTGTTTGCATTGGTTTCAACTTCTACGTCGATTGGAGTGTCTTTCATGAGATGTCCGAGGATTTCAACGTCTTTGGATGTAGTGTTGGTGTTGAATACTGAGTCTCCCATGTATGTTGCAACTACGGTGTAGTTTCCAGGTTCGATGCT
>NZ_OMWA01000021.1:0-62550 GCF_900314615.1 uncultured Methanobrevibacter sp.
AATTCTCCACTAAAAAATACGACTACACTGTAGTAGACTGCCCAGGACACAGAGACTTCGTTAAAAACATGATCACTGGTGCTTCCCAAGCAGACGCAGGTGTATTAGTAGTAGCAGCTGACGACGGTGTAATGCCACAAACCAAAGAACACGTGTTCTTATCCAAAACTTTAGGTATTAACCAATTAATCATTGCAATCAACAAAATGGATATTGTTGATTACTCCGAAGACAAATTCAACGAATTAAAAGAAGAAGTATCAAACTTAATCAAAACTGTAGGATTCAACCCTGCTGACGTACCTTTCATCCCATTATCTGCTTTCCAAGGGGACAACATTACTGAAGCATCTTCCAACACTTCCTGGTACAAAGGACCTACATTACTCGAAGCATTAGATGCATTAACTGCACCTGATAAACCAACCAACTTACCTTTAAGAATTCCTATTCAAGACGTATACTCCATTACTGGTGTAGGTACCGTTCCTGTAGGAAGAGTTGAAACTGGTGTAATGAAAAAAGGTGAAAACGTTATCTTTGAACCAGCTGGAGCTTCAGGAGAAGTTAAATCTATCGAAATGCACCACGAACAATTTGAAGTAGCTGAACCTGGTGACAACATCGGATTCAACGTAAGAGGTGTAGGTAAAAACGATATCAGAAGAGGAGACGTAGCAGGACACACTGACAGTGCTCCTACCGTAGCAAAAGAATTCGACGCACAAATTGTTGTTTTACAACACCCTGGTGTAATCACCGTTGGATACACTCCTGTATTCCACTGTCACACTTCTCAAGTAGCATGTACTTTCTTAGAATTATCTAAAAAATTAAACCCTGCTACTGGTGCTGTTGACGAAGAAAACCCTGACTTCTTAAAAACCGGTAACGCAGCTATTGTTAAAATTAAACCTACCAAACCAATGTGTCTCGAAAACGCAAAAGAAATCCCACAAATGGGTAGATTTGCTATCAGAGATATGGGTCAAACTGTTGCTGCAGGTTTATGTCTTAACGTTACCCCAGCAAAATAAGTTTGTAAAAACTAATTAGAAAGTAATCTTTTACTTTCTTTATTTTTGTTTTTTTGGAGGATAATAGATGAATCAAGCAAGAATTAAACTTACTGGAACTGACCCAGAAAAATTAGCATACGTTTGTGATCAACTCAAAAAAATTGCTGAAAGAACTGGTGTTGACTTATCTGGTCCTATTCCACTTCCTACTAAAAAATTAGTAGTCCCAACAAGAAAATCTCCAGATGGAGAAGGAAAAGCTTCATGGGAAAAATGGGAACTCAGAATTCATAAACGTTTAATCGGTATTGGAGCTGATGAACGTGCTATGAGACAAGTTATGAAAGTCAACGTTCCTGATAATGTAAGTATCGAAATTGAACTTAAAGGATAAATATTTAGAATCCTTCTAAATATTCCTTTTCATATGCCGAGATAGTCTAGTCTGGTAAGGCGCAGGACTTGAAATCCTGTGAGGTTTCCCTCGCCTGGGTTCAAATCCCAGTCTCGGCGTTCTTTTTATTTAACTTTTTTTTAAAAACTTTTAATTTTTTTATCAAGCTCTTTTAAATCATTTACAATGTCATTTTTTTCTAACATTCTGATTTCAGGGCGCTGTATCATGATGACGGCTATATTTTTTATGTTTGCAGCTTCAATCTTTTCAACCACTCCGCCTATCTCGCCGCTTTCCTTTGTTATCATCACGCTTGCATCATACTTTTCAATAAGATCAATGTTTTCTTCAAGCGTTGCGGCACCTGTCATGGGGATGATATGGCCTGCGTCGACTCCAAGCTCTTCGCATTTTTTTAGGGAACTTTCAACTTTTAAAATCCTCGGATAGAATCTCTCGACTGAAACGTATTTCACGATATCTGCCATGGTGTTGGCTCCTGCAAAATGCAGCACATTTCCTTTAACGAATTCATTTTCAATCAATTTTCCTGCATCGTCAAATGATTTTACGTAACGGATATGTGATGTGTCAATGTTTTCAAGGTTGGTGATAGGTCTTTCAAAGCGAATATATGGCATTTCAAGTTCTTTTGCTATGCTTGCACTGGTCTGTGTGATGTGTTCTGCAAAGGGATGGGTTGCATCAATTAAAATATCAAATTCATTTTCTTTAATGATGCTTATGATTTCATCCTTTAAAAGAGGCCTTGCAATTGTCTCGTCACTTCCGGCTTCCTGGGCAAGTCTTGCACCGTATTCTGTTGTTGTTGTAGTGAGGATGAAAACATCATAGTTTTTTTTAAGATGACTAATGATATTTGTCGAGTCCTTGGTTCCTCCCAGTAAAATCACTTTCATTTCATCACCCTGTTCATAATCTTTTGAGCAATCAGTATTGTAGAGGATACCACAATGATAATAACCCAGTCAACAAGACCTATTGCTGTTGTTCTGAATATTATCTGAAGCTGAGGTATGTACAATATAAGAAGCTGGAGCAGGAATGAAATCAGAATTCCAAGATATAAATATTTGCTTGACTTTTCTGAATTGGCCCTTCCGTTGAAAGTGTTTAAAAGCTGATAGACTACAAACAATGTAAACGCAACAGTCATTGCATTTCTTGTTGATGCTCCCTGTGAAATCTTGTAGTAGAATACGCATATGGTTCCCACAGCCATTACTATTCCTAAAAATAGTATCTGCATCAGAATGTTTTTAGTTAGAATGTCTCCAACTTCAGGAGACCTTTTCATGATGTCCCTTTCAGCACCCTCGATACCGAGCATCTGTGCAGGAGGTCCGTCCATAACTATATTCAGCCATAAAAGCTGTGCCGGATTGAAAGGAAGAGGCAGATTAAGAAGGGATGTTCCCACAATTGTAAGAATCGCTCCGACGTTAGTTGAAACCTGATACTTTACAAATCTCTTGATGTTGTCATAGATTTTCCTTCCGCTTTCGATTGCTGTAACGATTGTTGTAAAGTCATCGTTTTGAACGATCATGTCTGATGCCTCTTTTGCAACGTCAGTTCCCCCGCCCATTGCAACACCGATTGATGCCCTTTTAAGTGCTGGCGCATCGTTTACACCGTCACCTGTCATTGCAACGATATTGCCGAGTTTTTTAAGTGTTTCAACAATTTTCATTTTCTGTGCAGGCTTTACCCTTGCATAGACCTGAATGTCTTCGGCTCTTTTCAGATATTCCTCATCTGAAAGCGCCTCAAGTTCAGCACCTGTAATGACTTGACCTGTTGTAAGTATTCCTAGGTTTTCTGCAATCGCTGTTGCGGTCTTCTGGTGGTCTCCGGTAATCATTATAACCTTTATTCCCGCATCGATACACTCTTTTACGGATTTTTTAGCATCCTTTTTAGGAGGGTCAATCAGTCCGAGCATTCCGGTAAATGTCATGTCTTTTTCCACATCATTTTCATCCCTGATTTTGTATGCGCATCCGATTACCCTCAGAGCATGTCCGCTCATTTCATCAATTTTTTCAAGTATTGTTTCCTTTGTTTTACCGTCAAGTATTTCAATACTTCCATCATTATCTATGTATTTGCATTTATCTAGAATTATTTCTGGAGCACCTTTTGACAGGATTATGTTATTTTCACCGTCCAGTCTATGTATAGTAGTCATCATTTTACGATTGCTGTCAAGAGGGATTTCATCCACTCTCTCAAGTTCGCTTTCATGGTCCTTGCAGTATGTGAGTATCGCTGCATCGGTCTGGTCTCCGATAATATTTTCACCTGAAATGACTGCATTGTTGCACAATTTTCCGATAAGATGTGTTTTGTCCCTGTTTGTGTAATAACTCTCAACTACAGTCATTTTGTTTTCGGTAAGTGTACCTGTCTTGTCACTGCAGATTATTGTACATGAACCTAATGTCTCTACTGACAGGAGCTTTTTGACAATTGCGTTTGACTTTGCCATTTCGTTCATTCCAAGTGCAAGTGTCAGGGTAAGCACTGCAGGAAGCCCTTCTGGAATTGCAGCAACAGCAAGTGAAACAGCTGTCATGAATGTCTCTACAATAGGAACGCCCTGAGCCATTTCCAGAATAAAAATGGCAATACAAACTGCAATTGCGATTCCGGAAAGTATTTTTCCAAGTCTTCCTACACGCTTTGCAAGAGGAGTTTCCTCATCATCCTCCTGAACGATATCTGCAATCTTTCCGATTTCTGTCTGCATTCCAATGTTTTTGACAACTCCCAGTGCGTTTCCGCTCACAACATTGGAATCCATATATATCATGTCTTCTGCTTCTTTTTTTACAGCTTCAGACTCTCCGGTAAGACCTGATTCATCACAGCTCAGCTGATTTGTTTGAATTAAAATCAAATCTGCAGGTACTTTAATTCCCTCTTCCAGAACGACAATGTCTCCGACTGTAAGTTCTTTGGCGTCAATTTCTTTAACTTCACCTTCTCTTCTCACAATCGCCATTTTGGATACAAGTCCCTTGAGGCTTTCCATTGCCTTTTGTGATCTGTACTCCTGGATGAAACCGAAGATTGTGTTTAGAAGTACTGCAAGAAGAATTACTCCTGCATCGATTACATCTCCGATTGCAAATGATGCGATTGCAGCAACAATTAAAAGAGCAATCAGAATGTCAGCAAACTGGGATAAAAACAGCACTATCAGCGGAGTAGGCTTTTTTTCTACAATTTCATTTAAGCCGTACTCTTTTTGTCTTTTTTCGACTTCTTTAAGTGCCAAACCTTCTTTTGATGTATTGTATTCGGATAATATGTCACTCATCAAATCACCTTAAAATGTAGAAACTGGCTCTGTTGTAATTTTTTAATTTCATTTTAACTCTGCCGGTATTTAAATCTTCGTTTGTAAGTGGCTTGATTATAAGCTGTGAGCCCACTTTAACGGCAAGGTCTGCAATATGTGGCTGAAGTTCGCTCGGAGGTCTTATGGAATATATTATGTCTGTGTCACGGTACAGATTTAAATCAGGATTTGTAACGTCGTCCTTTATTACTGTATCGTCTGCAGGCAGAATATCGGTTTTTATTACTGTGATGTTGTCATAGCCTGAAAGTTCATCTGCAATCTGCGGGAATCTCCCAACGGCAATTTCTGCGATTTTAACTTCTCTTCCGGCGATTTCACTTAAAATATAATCCTTAAAATCTTGCCACATGTTCACTCCTCTATTGTATATTATTCTATACAAACTATTAAATAATTTGTTTTTAATAATTTATTCTAGTATGAATATTCGAAAGTTCACTCCCGAAGATTTGAAAAGGGTTCATGAAATAGAATCCATGTCATTTGACCAGTCCTATGGAATCGAGGTATTTCAGGGACTCTATGAAATGGGAGTAGGTTTTCTTGTAGCTGAAGAGCTTGGATATGTAATAGGATATGTCATCTTCTGGATAAAATATGAAAATCAGGGCCATATCATCTCAATTGCCGTTGACAAGAACTATCGCCGTGGCGGGGCAGGTACAAAGCTTCTGGTAAAGGCAATTGCAATTCTTTCACTTTTAAAGCTTGATACTGTATATCTGGAAGTGAATGAAAACAATCATGGTGCGGTTGAGTTTTACAAAAGTTTCGGCTTTAGGATTGACCGTACGGTTCCTGGATATTATGAGAACGGTGATGGTGCCATTTTAATGTATCTTAAATTAGAGTCTGGTAAAATTCCCGTTGAATAGCTGGGTGTAGTTTGTAAGCATGGTTGTGTCGAGCTGTCCGGTTAAAAACAGTATTGCAATAAGCACTACATAAAATCCGAATATCGCAAGCTGGATATGTCCATGTCTTTTGACTCTTGGATTTTTCCTGGTTGAAAGAATTATTCCTATTATAAGGCCTAAGATTCCTCCTAAAATTGAGAAAACGTATCCGAAAAATATCAGAATCTTTTCAAATGTGCTTATAGGCATCTGAGGACTGACCTCTTTTTTAACGACAATAGGATTTATCATGTTTGTCTCGCCGTTAGGCTTTTTAACAACGATTGGCGGGACCATGCCGCTGTTTTCCATATTCTGTTTTATAACAAGTGGTGTGCCGCATTTGACGCAGAAATCCGCTTCATCAGGATTTTTATATCCGCACAACGGGCAGGTGTTTTCGTCAATTTCTATTTTTGGAAATTCATAACCGCATTTTATACAAAATCCATATGTATCATCGCTTGTTGAACCGCACTGCGGGCATCTTCTTAAAACCATACTATCACTTAGTAATTAATTAAGACAATTAACTTATTAAAGTTTTTTATATTATTTGTTTAATATTTCTTCGGATATTTCATCTGTTTTTGATTTTGTTTTCAACTTTACAGATTGCCTGTGTCATTGTTCCCATAGGACAGTATACGCACCATGATCTCGGTTTGAACAGAATCATGGTCACCAGTCCAAGTATTGTTGATGTAAGCATTACGCTGTAAAAACCGAATGCAAACTGTGAAACCCATGGAGCTATTACATTTCCATGATATGCCCACATCCAAGGAACATTAATGGTCCATAAAACTGTAATTGCCTGTGTCAGGCTTTTTGCACCTGCAAATACAAGGTATGTATTCCAGAGCATTACAAAAAACATTGCAAAGAAAAATATCAGAAATCCGTATCTGAACGCCTTTGATGCCAGCCATTTCGGAATATCTTTTTTTCTGGATAATCCTATACGTCCTCCGATTAGGCCCAGAAGTTGACCTCTATCACAATAACGATTGCAGAATCCTTTGTTTCCTTTAAATATTGCAAAAAGCAATGGTGTGATAAAGCATATCATTCCAAGCCATGCAAATATTATGTTGAAAAATCCTAAAGCGAAATAAACGATGGAAAAAATCCACAGGTAATCATACCACTTTTCGAATCTGATTCTGTTTTGCTTTTTCGGATGTTGTCCTTCGATTACTGATGCCGGACATTCCACTACACACTTTCCGCATCCTATACATAAATTTTCATCAACTCTTGCATACATTCCGTTTTTAACTTCTATTGCCTCTTTAGGACAAACCTTAAGACAGCATCCGCACGAAACGCATAAATCCTCATTAACCTCCGACTTTACTTTCGCCATTTACTCACCAATGAATTTGTTATAATTAAAATTTGATTTTAAAAGATTAAAATAGTTTCCATTTTTCAAATCTTTCATATCGACAATTATATTATGAGCATATGAGAAATAATTAATTGGAATTATTTTTCAGAGGATAGTCATGATTGAAAAAATAGAAATCACGCAACGTTTTAATTTTAAGCGCCTTAACAGGCATTATGAATGTCTTACAATTGATTTTTTAAATAATTCTGCATATTATAAAATTTCCGAGCGTGGAAGCGGTGACAAGTTTTTATCTGAAAATCCTCTTTGCGACAGTTCATGGACTGATATTTTAGTGGATTTGAGAACCAGAATGACCAGTGAAATCCGCACATTTGATTTTAAAAAGGCCGATAAGTTTCTACATGATTTCAGACAGCTGAAATTATTTGATGATTTTGAAAGCGAAAAGTTTCTCTATTTTGAAAAACTAGAAGTGATTTATTCCTGCATTGTCATAATCTATGCGACTGACGGATATTATGAGTACAGCTTCAAGAATAACTTTCCCAAAAACTGGACACGCTTCGGTGAGATGTTATATGAGCTGGTTTCTTTTGACGTTCTCCATCTCAATTATCAAAAACATCTCGCAACACCCTTATATCATGAAATCAGAAAAGACGGCATCTATCGTGATGGGAATAGGCTCAATATCAAAACAATCGAGTTCGGCCATTACAGGGCATATCCTTATGACATTCCAAATCCCCGTCTGATTGTAAACTTCACAGATAAGACAATTCGGGGATATATTGAAAAAGAGATGACATCCGGCGATGAGGAGAGGATTTTGAATCTGCTTTCCAGATATCATGTTTACATGTGGATTTTCAGGGATTATCACAAAAAGTCCATCACCCGTGACCCGGATGATCTGGAAGGATATGACTGGTACCTTGAAATGGTATTTGAAGGTGATGTAATATGGCATATCTTCGGATATAACGAATATCCCGATACCTATGTTCATCTCGGCCGTGAAATAATGGACCTGACCGGCATGGACCTTCTTGAAATAGAAACGATTTCACAGGATGATTTAAATTTATTTGATAAATTCGCAGACGAAATCTTATCAGAATAGCTATTTTTTCATTAGTTATTTATATTATTAAAAAGATATTTATTACTATTATATTAATTTAATTTTTATAGGGATAACATGGCTGAAGTATCATCAAAAGAATTATATGAATTCAAAAAAGTATTAAAAGAATTGGCACAGAAAAGAGGCAGAGGTACAGAGCTTGTTTCCGTTTATATTCCACCTGACAAACAGTTAAGTGATGTAGGTAAGCACATGAGAGATGAGCTTGGTCAGAGTGCGAACATCAAGAGTAAACAAACAAAAAAGAATGTACAGTCTGCTATTGAAGTTATTTTACAACGTATACGCTTATACAAACAGCCTCCGGAACATGGTCTGGTGCTCTTCGTCGGTATGATTCCGAAAGGAGGTCCGGGTACAGAAAAAATGGAAACCTACGTTCTGGAGCCTCCTGAACCTGTTACAACATACTGGTACAAATGTAACAACGAATTTTTCCTGGAACCTCTTGAATACATGATTGAGGAAAGGGATACCTACGGTGTGGCTGTAATCGACAGAAGGGAAGCTACCATCGCATCAATGAAAGGTAAAAAGATTAACATTTTAACTCATATTACCAGTGGAGTTCCTGGAAAGCACAAGGCGGGAGGACAGTCCCAGAGAAGGTTTGACCGTGTAATTGAGCAGGCTGCTCACGAGTTTTTAAAACGTATTGGAGATCACATGAACGATGATTTTCTTCCTCTCAAGGATGATTTGAAAGGAATCATTATCGGGGGACCGGGCTTTACCAAAAACGACTTTGCAGAAGGAGATTATCTAAACTACGAGTTAAAACAGAAAATTTTAACTATTGAAGATACCTCCTATACAGGGGATTTCGGTATCCGTGAGGTCATTGAAAAGTCAGCGCCTGTCCTAAGCGATCTTGATGTTATTCATGAAAAAGAGATTGTTCAGAAGTTTTTAGGCGAGCTTACAAAAGACCAGGGTCTTGCATCATACGGTGAAGATGAAGTAAGAACTAATTTAACAATTGGTGCGGTTGACACTCTTTTATTATCTGAAGATTTATCTGCAATGCGTAAAAACTTTGTATGTCCTTCATGTGGGACCAGCAAGGAATTTACAGTCAAGACTCAATCTGAAGCAGACAAGATTGAAGAGAGGTGTCCTAACTGTAATGAACTTTTAAAAGAAGAAAGTTCTGCAGACCTTGCCGATTATTTTGTTGAAAAGGCTGAAGAGATGAGTTCCAATGTTGAATTCATTTCCACTGAAACTGATGAGGGTATGCAGTTGTTTCGGGCTTTCGGTGGAATCGCTGCAATACTGAGATATCACGTAGAATATTAGATTTGGATATATTATCCAAATTCTTTTTTTTTATTTGTAATAGGGGCTTAAGCCCTCTTCATGGCGTATTTTGTTTATAAGCTGGAAAAACAGGTGTCTTGTTATTTCCACTTCATTATTCAATTCCATATATAATGAATACATTGTCCTGTTTTTTGTCATATAATTGCATTTCAGAGTTTCATACTGGCTTTGGGTAATTTTATCGACTGCCATAATTCTCACCATTTTTTATTATTTTGTCTATCAAAATTTAATTTTTCTAGACATTTTATTTTACTTTGTAAATAATGGTATATAAAGAGATATGCTTTTTCAAAATCATTATAATTTTGTTTAATTATTATATTGTTATATGGCTTTTTGTTCGGGATTTCAATGTCCTGTGTGGTGAATACTGTACATTTGGAATTTTTCACCCTTCGGAACTTTTTTGTTGGAAGGTGTTTTCCGACTTTGTATAAAATTTTTCAAATTTAATTAGACATTTTAAATCAATATCTAAAAACAATTATTTAATGCCCTAATTTTTTTATAATTTTATATAATTTGTTTAAGATAAACATTAATTTTTATGAATAATATTCTAATATTTTATTAAAAATTGAAAAATATTTAAATACTAGAAAGTTCAAATAATTAACTATATTGTTAAGACTTTAATGATATAATTTCAAATTTTATTTGGAGGAATATTTTTGTCATACGTAGATGAAGTAATAGAAACCATAATTGAACAAAACCCTTCAGAACCAGAATTCCACCAAGCAGTACGCGAAGTATTGGAATCTCTCAGGGTTGTAATCGAAGAAAATGAAGAAGAATACAGAAAAAATGCACTTCTTGAAAGATTAACCAATCCGGAAAGACAACTCAAATTCCGTGTTCCATGGATCGATGACAACGGACAGGTACAAGTCAACACCGGATACCGTGTACAGTTCAACAGTGCAATCGGACCTTACAAAGGCGGATTACGTTTCCACCCTTCTGTAAATGTCGGTATTATTAAATTCTTAGGTTTCGAACAAATTTTCAAAAACTCCTTGACCGGACTTCCAATCGGCGGTGGTAAAGGAGGATCCGACTTTGACCCTAAAGGAAAATCCGACAGAGAAATCATGGCATTCTGTCAAAGTTTCATGACCGAATTATGCAAATACATCGGTGCTGACACTGACGTTCCTGCTGGAGATATCGGTGTAGGTGGCCGAGAAATCGGATTCTTATTCGGACAATACAAAAGAATCAAAGGATTATATGAAGGAGTATTAACTGGTAAAGGATTATCCTTCGGTGGATCTTTAGCAAGAACTGAAGCTACCGGATACGGATTATTATACTTCACAAACGCTATGTTAAAAGCAAACGACATCGATATTGCAGGAAAAACCATCCTCGTTTCCGGTGCAGGTAACGTAGCTATTTACGCAATCGAAAAAGCTCAGCAATTAGGCGGTAAACCTGTAACCTGTTCCGATTCAACCGGTTGGATTTATGATCCTGAAGGAATTGATGTTGAATTATTAAAAGAAGTTAAAGAAGTAAGACGTGAAAGATTAACCGCTTACGCAGAAGCAAGACCATCCGCTGAATACCACGAAGGAAAAGGCGTATGGACTGTTAAAGCTGATATTGCTCTACCTTGCGCAACTCAAAACGAATTACAATTAGAAGATGCAAAAGCATTAGTTGAAAATGGTATTTTCGCTGTTGCTGAAGGAGCAAACATGCCTACCACCATTGAAGCAACCGAATACTTACAGGAAAACGGTGTTTTATTCGCACCAGGTAAAGCTTCAAACGCTGGTGGAGTAGCTACTTCCGCTCTTGAAATGTCACAGAACTCCGAAAGATTATCCTGGAGTTTCGAAGAAGTTGACGGCAAACTTCAAAACATTATGGAAACTATCTTTGCAAATGTTGCAGAAGCTGCTGCTGAATACGACATGGACAAAAACTATGTTGCAGGAGCAAACATTGCAGGATTCAAGAAAGTAGTTGACGCAATGAACGCACAAGGAATCGTATAGATTTCCTTGTTTATTTTTTCTTTTTTTTAATTTATTCAAGTTTTATTTAAGATACTGGCTTTTTTAATTGATATCAGCTTTTGAAGGGCCATCCATAAACAATTGGTTGGTTCAAAAATAAGAAAAAATAGGAAAAAATTAATTTCCTATCCTAAAACTTTAACGGTCCTTTTAACTGAATCCTTTTTGTAGGCTACCTGATAAGTTACTTTTTTACCTACTTTCAGCTGCTTAAGAACATTTGATTTGATGGTTACTTTTGCAATGCCTTTTGAATTGGTTTTTACTTTGCCAACGACTTTTCCGTTGAACTTGAAGGTTACCTTTTTGCCGGAAATAGGAGTTTTCCCCTTTTTCAAAGCGGCAGTCAGGACCAGCTTTTTGGCTGAACGCTTAACCTTCACGGAAGACAGTGATACAATGTGTTTTACTTTAACATATTTTTCAACCTTTGAGTATTTGGAAGTGATTGTCAGGTCACATTTTCCAGGCTTCGGTTCATATATCCTGATTTTTACAATGCCATTGTCATTGGTCTTTTCAAGATAAGTGTATCCGCCAAACAATATGTCAACAGGAACGTTTTTTGCAGCGCTGCCGTTTATATAAGTAACCTTTATGGTGTAATATCCGTCATAATATATGCTATTGGCACTGGCTTTAATATTCACCACTTTAGGTAATATTTCAAAATCATAGAGGTAATATGACTGTTTGGTGAATTTTCCGCTTCCGGAAGATTCCACTTTAACTGTGTAGGTGCCCGCCTTGAACTTGGACAAGTCAAATTCGACATCTCCTCCATTGACTTTTTTGGAAATCTTTTCACCGGCAATTGTAATGGAAACAGTTCCCTTGAAATCGGAAGGTCCTGAAAATGACAATATGTTCTTGTTTCCTTCCACAAGCTGTTGGTCGTTGAAAAACAGCCAGTTTCTGTATCTAGGGTAGTAATGGTATGTGTAGCTGATTTTTTTAGTTATTGTCTCTTTTGGATATTTCTTGTCTCCAGTGTAGGTGAACTTTAGAGTGTGTTCGCCAAATTTGGTGTTTTTAGGCATTCTGAATAATGTTCCAATGCCTTTTTGTGTATCTACGAGCTTACCATCAACATAAAACTTGAGGCTGCCTGTTGCACCGGATGGAAGGTTAACATCCCAGTTTTCCATATCGTACCACAAACTGTTAAAACGCACATTCATATTGGTTGCAGTGAATTTGGCTGTCCTGTTAACGGGTTTGTAATAATTGCTGCTGTCGGCTACGACAGTCAGGGTATGTTTGCCTAACTTCAAATTCTTGATGCTGAACTCGTAAGCGGTATATGCCAAATTTCCATAATTCTTATCATCTATCATACCATATCCTGTAAAATTAAATGCCTTACTCGGATATGTCTCTTTTCCATCGATGAATGCCTTTATATCGCCGTCATAATCATCAGGAGTGTTTAAATAGAAATAATTGTCGTTGACATCTTTGTCCAATGAAATTATGCTTTCCAAATCAAGTTTCATATTCCAGTCTGGAGAATTTTTGGTACATGTTATGAGGAAAAAATCATCAAAGGAATATTCGCCTTCAGTGTAGTTCACATCAATAGTGTTGTAATGTTCAAGACCCTTTAAAGGAATATCTATAACGCCGCTTGCATTATCGTTTTTATATAATTCCTTTTTGTTCAATAGGACAACAAGATTGCCGCAAGAATCATCCGGAAGGATAACTGTCATGTGATTGTCTTCTCCTTCTTTTACAAAGCTGGGAACAATGAAATCTGGAACGACATCAAAATCGCCTTCACGGCTGGTTGAATATTCATCGACGATAAACTCTGCAGCGAAGGAATGCTTTCCCAGACTCAGATTGGATGCCTGAACTGCAGCTTCGTCCTTGACTTCAACCGTTTTGTAATGCTTTCCGTCGATTGTGATATTGAATACGCCGGTTAGGCCTGGAGCATACACATTGAAGCCCTTATCGGATAAGTATTCAACTTTCCACCAATATTCAATTGTAGGAAGCACCATTATCTCCTTTGTCAATGTTTGGCTTTTGTATTTGCTTTTGGAATCTGCATTGAACCTTAATACAACCTTATTTTTTCCCAGATTGATTTTGCCCAATTCATCAAAAGAAACGTATCCTCCGTTTGGTATCACTGTGCGCTTGTCTGTTTTGCCGCCGACAATGGCTTCAAGAGTTCCGCTGGCCCCTTTAGGCATATAAACAAGAATCTCCTTGTAGACATCGCCAACAGTGAAACTATGTTCCGCTCTTAAATCGAATTTGCTTACATTATAATTGAAGGTTTTTAACGGGTAGTTATTTCCATTTTGTAAAAGCTCAAAGTCCAAAACATAACTTCCAGGCTCCTTAATTTCAATTTCAAACGGAGTCACGCTATCCTGTGAACTGTTATATATGTTTACATAGGTTCCTGTGCTGTTATTGATGTGAGCAATGACCATGCCATCACCTGAACCTGCCTTGGATTTGATGTCAAACCGATTGCTATTTTCAAAAAATAGCTCATCGGGACCTATGACTTCAACATCTCCATCATTTATGCCAATTTCAGAACCTGCATCTGTCATTTGAAGGTCATCTGCAGGTTCAACCGTCAATTCCTGTGTGGCATTTTCATCGGCCGCATTCACGGCTGTGATTGTTAGAATTAAAATGAGAATGCCGATTAAAAAAATCTTCTTTAAATTCATATTTACACCTGTGTAATCTAAACTTTAATGTAATATATTTGGTACATAGGTTATATATTTTAATTATTGAGTGTAAGGTTTTAATCATCATTTCTTATTTTTAATGGTTTATATTATATTTTCATTAGGTGGGGTATATCATCGTGTTTGGAAATAATTGATGTAAATTTTAATTAAATTGATTTAACTGCATAAAATTGTGTTAATAATACAAAATTACATTTAAAAAACCATTTATTAAGTTAATTTCTATTTAATTTAAAAATAAAGAGTTATTTAACTTTCAAACTAAAATTAAGTTCATGAAAATTAAGAATATTATTATATGTATTGTAGTTTTGCTAACAAATTTGATAAACATTGATGTTGATTTTAAAGAATATGCAAATTTAAAAATTAATAATGTTCCTTCAATTAATCTGACGGATTTGCCTTTGGAATTTGGTGAAGGTGCTTTTAAAATTGTCGATGAGTTCATTAAAAAGACGCATTATCTTGATTGCGAATGGGTTATTTATTTTGATTATATATTACGGGTGGAATTCTTAAATGCAAAAAAAAGGAGGAAATGATAATGTATCTTTAAATTTTGAAGAGGGTGAATTTGACGGACATCATGTTGCTTCAATTCATAATCATCCTGCTGATGTTTATTCTCCTCCCTCTGGAAATAATTTTGGCATTCTATTGAGAAGTTTTGAAGACTTTGAATTGATTGCAGGATTTGATTGTTTGTGGATTTTAAAAGCTGCTGATGTAGATATGAAATTAAATGTGGAGCTAAAGTTATATGCGGATTTGCTCTTAGACTCCTGTCAGGATTATTGTAGGAAAAAGTATGGTGATAGTGAAAAAGCATATGATGTCTGTGATATTATGTATGGTGTGGTGCTGTCAAATTATATAAATTATAAAAATATAAATGATATACAATTAACTAAAAAGGAGTATAAACCATGACTATTAATACAAACGAAAAATTTGCCAATTTTTCATGTCGAAAAAAACCGAGAACTCCCGAAGAACTCAGGATAATTGATGAACGCATTGCAGATCCATATACATTATCCGGAATAGATAGGTTACGCGCATTTCATCAGATGATGGGTTTGGAATTTGATGAAAATATTTTTGAAAAAATTATTGAGGAATATTCATTGGACGATTGATGTTTTCATTTTTTGTGATGTATTATTCAATATTTTTTTTCAAAGTAGGGTGGTTCCACTCAATTCCCGCACAAGGAATCGTATAGATTTCCTTGTTTTATTTTTTCTTTTTTTTCACTATAATTTGTTATTTGATTTATAACTAATTTTTAACTTGTTTTTCATTAAATTAATAATTTTATATATTTATTTTTAATTTTAATCGGATCATGTTTTATTTTGAAGTTTTCGTTAGTTGGAGCAATCTTTGGTTCATCGTGTTTTGAAATGATTGGGCTAAATTTTCATCAAAATTGTGTTGAATGTATTAAATTGATTTTATACTGTAAAATTGCTTTTAAAAAACCATTTATTAAGTTATTTTCTATTTAATTTAAAAATAAACTCTTATTTAATATTTAAACTAAACTTAATCTCATGAAAATAAAGAATATTATTGTATGTATTTTAGTTTTATTAACTAATTTGGTGAATGTCGGTGTCGATTTAACAGATTACGAAAAATTGAAAATTAATAATGTTGCCTCAATTAAACCATCTGATTTGCCTTCTGAATTTGGTGAAGGTGCTTTTAAAACGGTTGATGAGTTTATTAGAAAAACAGCCATGTTGAATTATGAATGGGTTATTTATTTTGATTTTATCACTGGTGAAATTCTTAAATGCGGGAAAGGGGAGATGAATAAAGTGCAGATAGATTTTGAAGATGGTGAATTTGAAGGCCATAATGTTGCATCTCTTCATAATCATCCGATTTCTGCTTTTTCACCTCCCTCCGGTAAAAATTTTGGAATTTTGAAAAGGGATTTTGAAGATTATGAATTGATTTCTGGAAAGGATTGGTTTTGGATTTTTAAAGCTAAAGGGAATCATGGTGAATATCTTGTCGAATTTAATGTTGCTTCAATTGAACTTTTTAAGCTTGCTAGAAACTACAGTAACAATTTTGACTTAAGTGGGGGTCAGATTGAAGATATTTGTGATGAGATATACGGTGATTTGTTATCAAAATATATTAATGATAAAAACATAAATGATATACAATTAATAAAAAGGATGTACAACCATGACTAATGATTCAAATAATAAGTATGCTGAATTTGGAACATTCAAGCGAACAACTACTTCCTGTAAATCTAAACCGTCAGGGAATGTTAATCTATTGTTTAATTTGAAAAAATTGCATGAATTTTATGATGAGATGGGATTGGAATTTAATGAAGATATTTTTAAAAATATTTTGATGGAATAATTAATAATTAATTCAATTTCCTTACAGACCCTTTTTTTAGACTATAATTTGTTATTTAATTAATAACTAATTTTTAACTTGTTTTTAATTAATTAAAGTATATAAATGATATGCAATTAATTAAGGTGTATAATAATGTCAATTAAATCAAAAAATTGTTCTTTCAGTTTCTCTTGTCAAAAAAACCAACTGACAGTGAACATGAAAAAATTCGAGAAAGGATTAATGATTATTACGCCTTGACTGGAATAGATAGGTTACGTGCATTTCATCAAATGAAGGGTTTGGAATTTGATGAAAATATTTTTGAAAAAATCATTGCCGAATATTCATTGGATAATTGATTTTTGAAAGTAGGTTGGTATCACAATATTCTCACAAGGAATCGTATAGATTTCCTTGTTTTATTTTTTTCAGACTAATAATTGCTAATATGTAATTTAATTAATTTTCATTTGTTTAAATATATTTTGAACTTTTCTTAAGTAGAGGGTATTTGATGTTTTGTCGTGTTTTCAATTATTGTTTTCATTGAGTTAAATTGTTATAACTTAATAAAATTGCTTTAATTTAAAACAAAAAGTATATTTAACTTCTGGTTTAATACAGTGATTGCGGAATTATCATAGTTTGATAATAATTGTTATCGGATTACTGTGAAAAATAGTGGGGAATATGAATTCAGCAACATCCTCTACTTTACCTATTTCATGATTAAGGCAAAGGAAGGTGGAGTTTTAACTTAAATGAAATAGGTTTGAATATATTTTTCAGGCTCATAATCTTTAAATATCATGGGCATGTAAAATATATTTGATATTATGAATGTTAAAGCGATTTTTTTATTTTCACTCATTCTGCTTTTAAGTGCATCTGTTGTGTATGCTCAGGATAATTCAACTGTTTTGTCCGCAGATTCAGATGATGTTTCTTATGGCGATCACTGGGCTTTAAATGGTCCTGGTGAGTGGAGTATTGATGAAAACGGAAGTTTGATTCACAAACCGTCAGATAAAAATTATAGTGCAGAGGATATAAGCATCGAATTTCACAATGATAATTCCACAGATTTGAGAAAAAACTCCTCAGACGCTAATCGGACTCAGAATGCTTCTGAGATTTTAACACCTGCCCGGATAAATCCGTTGTGGGATGAATTCGTTAAAGATCCATTGGCATTCATTGAAAAATACCAACCTGTGCCTAAGGCTCCTCCGGCAGATTGGAACAGCAATGTTTCAGATAATCCCTGCAGTCGCCCATATTCCAAAGAGTTCATTGATTTCATGAACTTTGTTGAAAAGACCCGCGTGAGGCCTGATGTGATTGAAGCAGGTAATCTGAATGTTTACTATTCAAAAGGCAATGTTTATCAGATTAGAGTTTTAAATCCAGTCGGCGATCCTGTTTATGGAGCAGTTAATGTCACATTCATTTTCAATGGTAAAAAAATCAATACCAAAACCGATGAAAACGGTTATGCGAGCTTTAAGTTTAACCGCCAGCCTGGCAGTTATGTCGTAAAGGCATATGTGGGCAATGTAAGTTCCAAACATAAGATTACTGTAAAATCCCTTTTCAAGACTAAGGATGTTTCAAAAAAATATAAGAAATCCATGAAGTTCAAGGTCAGACTAGTTAAATTCACCGGCAAGTCCCTTTATGGCAAAAAGATTAAAATAACCCTTAAAGGTAAAACCGCTACAGTCAAAACCAATTCCAAAGGAATTGCTGTATTCAATGTTCCTAAAAATCTTAAAATCGGCAAATACACAATCAGAACCTGCTATAACGGTTGTGTTGTTAAAAACAAAATAACAGTTAAAAAATGATTTTTTTAAATCATTTCAACTTTCCTTCTTTTTTTAAATAGCACTCCTGCATAGGCAAGAAGTGCTGATGTGATTATTGCAAGAAGTGTCGGGCCCAGAACAATTGAATCGAGATTTATTGTAATATTGTAGACTATAAAACCTGATAGCCATGCAAACATGTTCCAGTACCATGTCTTTTTGCCTGCTTTATTGTCCCCTCCAATGTAGAATGAAACAAGAAGCACCGCCGCCATCGGCGCAAATACCGATGCGATAAGGTACAGGAAATTTATGTAGTGGTTCATTATCCCTGAAATTGCAAGCACAGCACTTATTGCGCTTACTATGATTCCGACTTTTTTCGGCTCAAGTCTGTTGTATATGACCTTTGCAGATTCTCCGGCGGAGTTTGCAGCAAGGAAGTTGGTTGTTATTGTCGATAAAACGACGATAATAATTCCTGTGGTTCCGAGATTTGCAAGAAGTATTGCCTGAGCTATTGTGTATCCGGCTCCAATGTTTGCAATCTCAATTCCGATAACGTACATCCAGAGGCTTGCAAGAGTGTATGCTATGGCAGATATCATTGTTGCTTTAACAGGCTTTTCAACGTCTTTTGTGTAGTCTGAAATTACCGGAAGCCATGATATAGGCATTGCAATTGAAATTTCAAAGACGTTCCAGAATCCTAAATCTGTGGGATTTGTCATGTAAGTGTGTGAGGTAAATCCCATAAATCTGACTGTTAGAACTGCAAGAAGCACTACAAGAACGGCCATAACTACTGTGGTGAGCTTTGCCATTTTCTGAAGGCCCATATAAACCCATACTGCAATGAGTGATGCAAGCAGTATGCATGTAACTGCAAATGAAATAGGCAGATTCAGGCTTTCAAGTGCAGATGCGCCCTGGGCGTTTAAAACAGCCACCCATGCCACAAGCTGCATAACGTTTAGGACAGCGAAGAATTTGGATCCGTATTTTCCGAATGTCGATGAGGTCATCTCCATTGCGTTCAGCCTCACTGATGCTCCGATATATCCTACAAGGAACAGTAGTATTCCTCCAAGAAGATGTCCAAGTATTAGTGCAATCCACATTGAATTCGGCTCGGGAACGCTTCCTATCTGAATTCCGGCTTCGATTTCTGAAACTGAAATTGCAACTCCAAACCATATCACTGCATTTGTAAAAAGTCCTGTCTTGTTCTGCATGTATTTTCCTCGATATTATTTTTTGTTTTAATGTTTAATTTTGTTACTGTTATTATTTTCAAAGACTTAGTATATATAACTATTGTTATGTTTTAATTAAATATTTATTAATACTTTTTGATAAATCTTTTAGTTGTGAGATAATGACATTTTTGAAAATGAGTGATGCAACAAAAATATTTTTTGATGATTCGGGCGACGGTGAAGCTATTCTTTTTGCCCATGGCCTTAACTCATTCAATTTTAAGACAGAATCCTCATGAAGTTGCAGAGTCTGTAAAAAAATTTCTAAAAAAAATAAATAGGGTTCCAAAATAGTCAAAGCTATTCTGGAATCATAATCTATACCTCTTTTCCGTTTTCATCATATTCCGGAAGTGTCTCCCGTCCGTTTTCATCATAAGTAGGCAGTTCACTGCTTGAACTGGATGAACGTGAACTGGAAGATGAACTTGAAGACTGTGAATATGACGGAGTATATGAACTGGACTGTGTTGGAGTGGTCTGTGTGTCCTGAGTGCTGTCATCATCTGCAAGAGTTTCCTGGATGATTGTGCTGTTTTCAATCGCTTCATCAACAACAGTTTCTCCCTTGATGTTCAGTTTCTGTGAAACGCTGCATCCTGTGTAGTTTGCATCACCTTCAAAGGTAATGTTGATGTTGTAGCTTCCGGCGCTGACATTTTCCAGCTTGACAATAGCAACACCAGTGGAGTGAGTATGCACTATTTTTTCATATACGGCATGATTATTGCTGTCTGTAAGTTTAATATGGATTGTTTTATTGCTTAAAGGACCATTGGAGCTGTCTTTCAATTTAACATATACGGTTCCGTTCTCCCCAATGTCTTTTTTGTTTAATATTTCTATACTTGTGGATTCACCGCTAGCGTCGGGTGCAAAAACAATTGAAACTACCGAAGCAGCAATGATAATGATAACCGCAAGTACGGCTAGTTCTTTTTTATCCATGCTATCACTTATTATAGTCTTTTACTTTCAATGTATATATAATGTTTGTTGTATAAATCTATTTGCCCGCAAAGTTTTTAAGCTCTTCACCTTTGAAATGAAACAGGTTCCAGTCCTTTTTTTCACTGCCAATTGATTTGTAAAATCTGATTGCAGGGAGGTTATCCTCAAGGCATGTCCACTCCATGCGTCCGTATCCTTTTTCTAGGACTATTTTTCCGAGATGCTTAAAAAATGCCCTTCCGTATCCTTTCAGACGGTATTCAGGCTCTATGAAAAGGTCTTCAAGGTGCATGTTGACGTTTCCGATGTATGTTGAAAAGCTCAAAAAGTAAAGTGCAAATCCGATTGTTTCACCGTTAAGCTTAGCAAATATCACTTCTGAACGATTTTCATCAAAAACCCATTTTTCAATATCACTTTCGGTGGCTGTGACTTCATCTAATCTGTTTTCATAATCAGCAAGCTTTCTGATGTATTCTAAAATAAGTCCGGATTCTGCTCTTTCGGCCTTCTTAAAAGTTAATTTTTCCATACATGATTTTATGTTTTGTGAGGTTAATATTGATTGTGAAAATCTCTTTTCAAAAGATTAATTAGACATGATTTCTAAAATTAGTTATTGGTGTTAAAATGGCTAATTTCGATACAATAGAAAGTGCAAGAGAATTCTTTTACAAAGACAAATTCGCAGTAAATACCGGAATAACATTGGATGAACTTACAGAAGAGGAAGCTGTCTGCAGTCTGGAGCTCACGGATGAGCATAAAAATGCTTACGGCGGTGTCATGGGTGGTGTAATATTTACCCTCGCTGATTTTGCATTTGCAGTTTTGTCAAATCAGATCCATCAGCTCACTGTCGCTCAGCAGGTTGATATCCATTACCTCTCCGCTCCAAAGGGCGATAAGCTCACAGCCAGAGCAACATGCAGAAAAAGCGGAAGGACATCATCCATAGTTAATGTTGATATCAGTGATGATACAGGCCGTGACGTGGCTCAGTTTATCGGAACTGGTTTTAAGTTATGAACAAATGAATTAATTTCATTTGTCAAATCTTATTTTTATAAAAAAAGAGAGATTGTTTAAAAACAAATCTCTGGCGTTATAATTTTCTGGCTATTATTCTTATTACATAAGGGTTGTCGTCCTTATAGACTGCCAGGTCGTTGTCTTCAATTTTATATATGATTTCGAAGTTTCTGGATTCAAGCTTCTGGGTAATCTTGTCCAAATCCATATATCTTCTGTAATGAGTTGTGAAGTTTTCGGTTTCGCTTAATGCTTCACCCTGTTTAAACATAGGGTCGTTTAGGCTTCTGGCTTCAAGCAAAAAGCATCCGTCAGTTTTAAGGTGTTCTTCTATCCAGTCAAGGGTTCTGTCCTCTTTTGCTTCGTTGATTGAATGGAAGGTAAACCTTGAGTAAACGTAATCAAAGTCAGTGTTTTTAATCTCTTCGGATGTTGTATTTTTCAGGTCTGTAAAATCGCCTGCAATGAAATGTATGTTGTCTTCCTTGTGGTTTTCATTTAAATAATCAACTTCCTCTTGAACCTGATCAACTGCGGTAACGTTAATGTTGTTTTGAGCAAAATAGATACTGTCTCTTCCATTTCCGCATCCAAGTTCAATAAGGTTTTTATCTTCAGTCAGTTTTGGTAAAATAAATTCAGCAAATGATGATGCATCAGTCGGTTTTGAATTTTTCGCATAATATTCTGTCCAGTACTTTTTATCATCCATCACATATCACCTCTCTACTACTATTATTATTTTTTATTATTTATATAATCATGTTTAATTTTGCATCAAACCATTTACTTTATATGCTATAAAATAGTTATATTATAATGACTAATTAACAAGTCGTGAAAAATCCGATTCGAAGTTGCACTGCCGCACTTCGAATTTTTTTATACAATATCGATTGTTGACAATCGCAACATTTTGAGGTAATTTACATGAGTGATTTTGACACACAAAACATATTTGGAAAAGGAGCTTTCAACGAAGCCTTTGATGAGTACTTTACAGGCAAATCATATCTCAATCCGCTTGTAGACATTGGGGATAATCTTATGTTTATCGCAAACGTTACTTTTGAGCCTGGATGTCGAAACAACTGGCATATCCATCATGCAAAAACCGGCGGAGGGCAGGTTCTAATCTGCATTGCAGGTGAAGGCTGGTATCAGGAAGAATGGTGTGAAGCGGTTAGCTTAAAGCCTGGAAGCGTAATTGAAATAAGACCTGGTGTCAAACACTGGCACGGGGCCAAAGCCGATTCATGGTTCAGTCATATTGCTCTTGAAATTCCTGGAGAGGACACTTCAAGCGAATGGCTCGAAGCGGTCAGTGATGAAGAGTATGCAAATTTAGGTTAAAATTTTCAGTGCTTTATTTTACATTAACGATTAACTAAATGTTAATCATTATTTTTTTCTTTAATTTAATTTACTTTAATTTTTATTATTTAATGTCTTTTGATTGTTTTGTATTTTTTTGACGTGGGTGATGTAGATTGCATTATTTCATAATGCATTTTTTGTATTGTCTGATTTCAGCTATTGCTTAAAAATTCTCTATTTGGCATTAATATTGTTTTTATTGTGTAATATTGTTTTATTTTGTATAATTGTTCTTATTTCAAAGATTAAACTTATATACTTTGTTGTTTATAGTAAATATGTGCACAAAAAGATATTTCCGGAAATATAAGGAGGGATTCGTGTGCGATGACAAAACGATAAAAAGAATGGATAAGCCGCTGGACTCACTTGCAAAGCGCCAATCTGTATATGCCGGTGATGTGTTGCATGAATTTTTCGGCCTTCCCGGAAAATATGTCGGCCCTATGGCCAATGAGTATCCTGATGTTACTGATCTGTGCCAAGGGTCGACTCCTCATATCTTGCAGAGATTGGAGATAAGCTTTTTGTTGTTAACCGAGAAGATGAAAGCGGTCCCGTAAATAATGCCACTATAGAAAAAATCAACCGCTACCGTGTCAATCTTGAATATGCAACTGAATTGCCTGTCATGTCTGTATTGACTGTTGATAATGTGCCTTCATTTGGTCAAAATGCATTTGCACTATCGCCTACTTTAATCTTCAAACCATTAATCATTGTTTATAAAAATTTGGAAGCCATGAAAAGATTAATTAATCTTGTCGATAAAATAAATAACAATGAAGTTTTAACGCGAGTCGAAGCAATGAATTTGGTAATGATTCCCAGGATGTTTTCAAAAAGTCAGGAGATTGTTTTGGAATATCTCTGTCCATTGTTTGATGATGTTAAAATTGATGTTGAAGACTTTAAATTCGAATTGATTCTTGAAATGAAATGTATAATTCACAAATATGCAAAAACATTGGAAGATATAGTTAGATTGGAAGAGGTGATAGGTTTGCAAAAAGCTATGACTGCTATGGACTATCAAAAACAAGTGGTTTTTGATGAAGGTATACAAAAGGGAGAGTTTAACATAGCTCTTAAAATTAAAGATGTGTTAGGTATTGAAAAAGCTCTTGAATTGACTGATTTTTCCAGAAGTGAGTTGGAAAGTGGTAAATTGAATAATAGGTGATTTTTTCATCTATTATTTTTTTTTAGTGTGATGTTATAATGAAAAAACCTGTTTCTGCTATGGATTTTCAAAAACATCTTATTTTTGAAAAAGGTTTAAAAAGGTAAACTTAAATTTGCATTAAATGTTAAGGAAAAGTATTGCATTGACAAAGCTATCGGATGGACGGGTCTTTCAGAAGTGGGCTGTAACATGCGAGTCAAATTAAAACTATTTCTTTTTAAATTATTATTCTAAAATTTCTTCAATCAAATCTTTAGCGGTTTCACCATCTGCCCAGTCGACAATTACGACTATTGCAGTCTGTGATGAGTTGATTTCAATTATTTTTATATTGTTTTTTCTAAGCTGTTCGGTTATTGAAGAAATTATTCCCGGCTTTTCAATAATGTCCAGGCTGACGATGGTAATCATTGCAGTGTCCTTTCCAAGGGACAGTGAATTGAAAACGTCGCTTTTTAAAACAAAATCGTGGAGTATATGATATGCTCTTTGAGCCTCTTTTTTATCAATGAATATTGTAATTGAATTGTCCCCTACTGATATTTTATAGATATTCAAATCATGTTCTGCCAGATATCTAGTCAGATTTGAAAGAAGCCCTACTTTTGAGAGAAGTTCGTCTCCTACAAGAGCTATGATTGAAAGGGGATATCCGTAAAGTGAAACGGTCTTGAGGGTTGAATCATCAAAGGGACCGATTATTTCAGTTCCATCAGCTGTCAGGTCAACATGTGATGCGTTAATTATTTTTGCTTTCAGGTCTTTGGTTTTATATTTTAAAGCGTGAGGGTGTATGAGCTGAACTCCTTTTGTTGAGAGGTTTCTAAGCTCTTCAACTGAAATCTCTCTTACAAGCTTCGCCTTTTCGATTTGTGTCGGATCACTTGACATTACTCCTTCAACGTCACTTACGATGATAATTTCATCAGCATTCAGTGAGTTTCCAATCAGAAATGCTGTAATGTCACTTCCTCCTCTTCCGAGAGTTGTTATTTCTCCGTGAGGTCCTTTTCCTAAAAATCCGCAGACAACCGGTATGATTCCCTGATTTAAAAGTATTTTTAATGTGTTGATTTTAGCCTGGCTCTGTTCCAGGTCAATTTTGGCTTCTAAAAAATTGGTGTCGGTTATGATAGGCCATAAATCATTGTACGGGTCGATAACTTCAGCTTTAAAGCCTTTTGATTCGATAGCAGATTTCAATAGTCTTGCACTAGTCCTTTCACCCATTGCCATGATTTCAGCTTTCTGGGAGTCTGTGAGGAAATTTCCGGCCGCTTCAGTTGAAAGGGTTAATAATTCATCGGTAGCGTTACTTGCTGCTGAAGCTATTACTACTACCTGATTTCCTTTCATGTGTTCTTTTATGACAGATTCTGCTGCATCTTTAAATTTTAAGCCGTCTTTAAGCGCATTTCCATCAAATTTTGCTACTATCAAATCCATTAAATTCACCTATTACAATAAATTATGTGATTTGATTATAATAAAAGTTTGTATGATTATGAAAATTTCTGGGTTGGTTATGGTCTGTTTAATTTTTTAAAATGATTAAAAATATGGGGATAAGGATTTTTAATCCTTATCTTAAAACTTTAGCGGTTTTTTTAACGATATCCTTTCCGTATCCTGCCTGATAGGTTATTTTCTTTCCTGCTTTGAGCTTTTTGAGGAAAGATTTATGCTGTGACTAGTTCTGATTCCAATGCTGGAAGTCCATTTAAATTTGTTGCAGTTCTGTTCATATCAAAGGTTTGTGTTTTATTGTGGACGGGTACTATTAACTGGACTTTTAACTTAATTACGTCTTTGGTAATAACAGACTGGATACATATTTTAACTAAATTATTGAAATTGCTTTTATCTAAATTAAATACTTTAGATGCATTTAAAAATTCAAATGCGACGGGTTTGCCTTCATTATCAATATCCAATATTACGTCATTGTCCAATTCAAGTGAAACTTCATATTCATAATTGTCAAGGCAGTATATGAATAATGAGTCTCCTTTGTAATCATAATCGTATGTCACTTTGTTGTTCATTTTCTCACCCTTTGACTTCTATAAGTTTCCATAACAGTTACAAAGTTAACAGTCTTGTAATCATTCATGCCTATAACTGATGAGGTGTAATAAAACTTGTCTAAGTGCAACTGCATGAAAAAACACAAATATGGTTGTTATTATCTTAAAACTTTAGCGGTTTTTTTAACGATATCCTTTCCGTATCCTGCCTGATAGGTTATTTTCTTTCCTGCTTTGAGCTTTTTGAGAACTGATTTTTTTATAGTAACTTTAGCTATTCCTTTGTAGTTGGTTTTGGCCTTGTATATCTTGCCGTTGAACTTGAATGTAACTGTTTTGTATTTGATTGGCTTGGAATTTTTCAAAGTTGCCTGCAGTGTCAGCTTTTTGGCTGATTTTTTGACTTTAACTGCCTTAAGTGTTATGATATGTTTTACGGTCACTGTTGTACGTGCCCACTGCATATCACCATCATAAGCGGTCAGTGTGTATTTTCCTGGTGTGAGTGCTGATGGAATCTTATATGTGACTTTACCGTTTTTCGGTGTGATTTTTGTAGAGTATTTGGAAATGCTCACTTTAATCTGTGAGGTAATTGCACGTGATGTGAAAACCGCATTTTTTGAGTCCTTATAATACATGTAGATGTTTTTCGGAGCTATAAGCATAGGGGTTTCCTCAATCTCAAAAGTCATGTTAATGGTCTTTTTAGGATACTTGCTGTCTCCCGGATAGGTTGCTTTAAGATAATGTGTTCCCGCTTCGGCTATCGGTATTCCGTTGGAGTCATATGAGTATTTTTTGCCGTCAATGTAGACTTCGGCTTTTTTAGTAGTATCATAAGGCAGTGTAATCATTACAACCTCATTTCCATATACTTCCGCTTCAAAGATGTATGTAAGATCAATTGTCTTTGTTTTGGATGCTCCGTTTACTCTAACCTCTATTTTGTGTGTGCCGAATGTCAAATCATCAATAGGATAGTTGTATGATTTTTTATCCGTAATTGATAGTGTCTTGTAGAGCTTTGAGTCTGCATAGATTTCAATGTTTCCTTTAACACAGTCTGAAATGAATACTTCAACGTTTCTATTGGAATAAATTCCCTGTGTGACGACATCCGGAATGTGGATGATTGCATCTGTTGCATTGAAAGTGACTGTTTTTGAATAGGGGCTGTAGTGGGTGTTTCCCTTAAAATCCAGCTTCATTGTGTGCTCGGATTTTGTGAAGTTATAGGTGTAGTAGCCTTCAAAATGCCTGAATGAAGTGTCCTTTTCAGCGTCCTTTCCATGCCAGTCAACAGTCTTGTTGTCAATGTATAAGTCGAATTCGGTGATTTCGCATTCGTCCGGTATATTGTAGACGTAAAGGTCGTATCTGTCTTTGTCTGTTAGAATTTCTCCGTATGCATCGTCGTATAGTATTTCAACATCCTCAATCGGGCTTGCAGTCGTATTGTCCTCGGCGCTTGCAGCTCCAATTGACAGGAATGTCATAAAAATAAGTGCAAATAGTATTGTCTTTTTCATGTTAATCTCCAAAAATGTTATAGTTAAACTTATTGTTTTTGGAGTTATTAAGGTTTTAAAAAAATAGAAAAATAAGGATATTGAATCCTTATCTTTTAACTTTAACTGTTTTTTTGACAGTATCTTTCATATAAGTTGCCTGATATGTTACTTTTTTGCCTACTTTAAGTTTTTTAAGGACATTTGATTTTACGGTAACCTTGGCTATTCCTTTCTTGTCTGTTTTGGCTTTGTAGGTTTTGCCGTTGAACTTGAAGGTAATCTTTTTGCCTTTAAGGTATTTTCCGTTGACCTTTTTGAGAGTTGCCTGCAGGACGAGTTTTTTGGCTGATTTTTTAACGGTTACCTTTTTAAGTGTTACAATATGGCTTACTGTGAGCTTTTTGGTTATTGACTCGCCGAGTGCAGTTGCCTTGATAGTGTATGTTTTTGGAATTTGTGTTACCTTAAAGCTTGCAATACCTTTTTCATTGGTTAGGACTGTTTTGAATGTTTTTCCGTTAACCTTAAAGACAACTGAAACGTTGCCTGATATTTTACCGTCAGTTCCGTATACTGTAACTGAATAATATTTTCCGGCAGTGTAGAGTACTGAGGCGTCTTTTGCAACTATTTTGGCATCGACAAGAACGGTTGTGTTTGCTGTTTTAAGCATTGGAGAGTATTTGTCATCGCCTGAATAGGAAATTGTAACTTCATAGTTTCCGGCAGGTAAATCATCTGCTGTAACTGATGCTTTTCCATTTACAACTTCCGCAGTGTATGTTTTGTTGGCGATTGTTACTGTAAGTGTACCGGTTGCGTCTTCAGGCAGATTGATTGAGTAAGTAGGTGTTTTGGATGCTTCTGCATCTTTTACAGGGATGATGTCTTCACTTATGTCATTTTCAATTTCCCTTACTTTAAATGATGCGGTCTGTGAGTCGCCTAAAACATTCTCGTTTCCTCCATATGTTGCAGTTACGGTGTAGTTTCCGGCTTTCAGATTCTCAATAATTATGCTTGCGCTGCCGTCTGTGATTTCAGCAGTGTAGTTTGAATCTGCAACTTGAACAAGGATGCTTCCGGTTGCATTGCTGTTGATTTTAAATGTCACAGTTGCAATTTCGCCTTCATTGATATTTGGGGCGGTTATTGTCATGTTTGCATCTTGCATGGTCTTTTCGATGATTTTAACAGATTTTTTGCTCACAGAAGCATATTTTTCATCTCCTGTGTATGAAAATGTCACGTTTTCATCTGATTTTAAATCAGCCACATCAACTGTAGCTTTTCCGTTTTCCAATGTTGCATGATAGAATTTATCATCGGCATTTAGGATAACTTCTCCTGTTGCATCTTCATCAAGCTCTACAGTCAGTTTGTCATCTGATTTTGTGATTTGAATGCTGCTTTGAGGATTTGTAACGGTTATGATGTATCCGTCACCATATATTACTGAGTAGTATGATCCGTAGATTTTATCGCCGGTATATTTTATTTGGGAGAATATTTCTCCTTTAGGAAGACCGGACAGGGATATTTTGCCCACTCCATTTTTAACGGTTGTATTCACTCCAAATGCTTCAAGAATACCGTTCGCATCATCTGGGAGGTTGATTATAAAGTATTCGTCACTTCCAATAGTCATTTTTTCCGGATATGTGAATGTCGGATGGACATTTAAATATATTGCATAGGTGTCCAGATTGTACTTGGCGTCATCATATTTGATTTTATATGTTGTGATTCCTAATCCGTATTTTTCAAGTGTTGCAGTTGTTTTTCCGTTGACTAACTGGTATTCGCCAGCAGGAATCTCATAGTAATCTTCGCTTGTTTCATTATACTCTTCACGGTATAAGTATAATTTTCCGTTGGCATCTTTTGGAAGTTCGACGTTAAATGATACAGAATCTCCGAGAGTAAGATGTTCGGATAACATTTCAGTTGTTCCGTTAAGAAGTGGCATTATGTTGACCTGCTCGGAATAATCTGCGTAGTATTCAGGCCAGTCTTCACTTTCACAGTCAGTAACTTCTGCTATCAGGTCGTGGGTTCCAAATCCGAGGTTGTCTATTGAAGCTGTAGCCTTACCGTTAATGACTTTTACTTTTTTAAGTTCAACTTTCCCGTCAGTATCGTCGTAAATGTAGAGTGTTGCGTTTATGTATTCCGGAACGTTCACGGTGAAAATGATTTCTTCACCGTATCTCATAGTGTCTTGGATATTTGATGTAATTTCTCTTTTGATATCAGCTACTGTGAGTATTGCCAGATCTATTGTCAGTTCCGGATATTTGTCACCGTCATATTTTACTTTAAGCTCATGATCTCCTTCACTCAGGTTTGCAAGTTTCAATACAGCTTTTCCGTTGCTTATTGGGAGTGTGTAGTCCTTATCTGCAGTGACTATCAGATTTCCGGTAACTTCAAGAGGCACATTAAATTCAATGGTATTTGTCTCGTAGCTGTACATGCTGTATTTTTCAATGTTGTATGAAAGGTCATACTGTGCATTTATGAGGGATTTTTCGGATTTTTCAGTATTTCCGCTCCTGTAGATTATTTCTACTTCATGAGGTCCGTAGGTCATGTTTTCAGCATATACTTCAGTATGTTTGTCGGCAATGTCCATGTTTGTGATTTTACCGTCAACTATTAAGGTGTAGTATCCGTTTTCATAAATTGATCGGATTTCAGCAATTCTGCCGTCAGGTGTGTAGTCCGGATAGGTTCCGATATAGTTTATTTCATCAATGTCGATGATTACCTCAACAACATTGAATTTGATTTCAGCTGATGTAGCTTTGTAGTAGTCATCACCCATATAATCAATTTTAAGTGTGTGTTCGCCTAAATCAAGTGCTGAGATGTTCAATGAATCCTGCAAGTCAATGTCCTGTGTTTCAACAAATTTTCCGTCAATGTATATTTTCAAACTGCCTGTGATTTCACTTGGAAGGTTGTGTGTGCTATAGTAGAAATATTCGCTGCCTTTAAGATCATCTGCTGCAGAAATGTTCAGCTCAAATTCAGGAGCGATGAGGTTAACTCCGACTCCAATCCATTTGTGATAGGTGTAATTTTCACTTTCAAAGCTTAACTCCATCTCCATGTACCAGAATCCTGCTCCTGTGTTATCTTCAGTTTCAAGGTTAAACAGTTCAATGCTTCCTTTGCCGTTTTTGACATTGACGCTTCTTTCTTCTCCATTAATGTTTAATGTCAATGTTCCTTCATATGCTTCAGGAAGTGTGATTGTAAGGTAGTTTTTGTCTTTTGAATATATTTTGGAGGCAACTTCAACAGCAGGTGTCACTTCAAGGTACGGTTCGTATGAGTAATCAAATTCTCCAAGACTGGCTGTGTAGTCGCTTCCGGTGTAGTTTGCATAAATTGCATGTTTTCCTAAATCTAAACCGGAAATGTCAACGCTTGCAAATCCGTCCTTTAACGGTGAAGTTCCAATAAGTTTATATGATTCTATTGTATCTTCTTCATCGTTTATTATTGCTTCATAAACATTTAGGCTGCCTTTTGCATCAGCCGGAAGATTGAGATATACGTTGGTTTTTTTATCAAAATCAATTACTGTATCGTTGAGTATTATCCTAGGGTAAACGTCAAGTACGATTTTATCTGTATCACTAGGATAGTCGCTTCCTGTGTAAGTGAATGTCAATGTGTTTTCACCAATTTTCAGCTGGTCGTGTGATATTAAAATGGCATATGAGAATTCTTCATAGTTTTTGTCTATTTCATCTTTGCTTATTGTGTATTTTTTCCCGTTGACTGTATAGGAAACGTCTCCCTGCGCATCCCGTAAGACTATATCGATTGGCAGGTCATCTCCGTATCTTAAAAATCCTTCAATTTCATCTTGCGGATATGCTTTAAAGCCCCAGTTTCCGATAAGGGTATATGTCTGATTAAATCCGTCGTATGTGTCATCATCATGATAGGATACATTGACTTTGTATGTCCTGTAGGTCATCTCAAGGCCTAAATCATCTGGGGTCAGACTGAAATCAGGTTTTTCATCTATCTTTGCTGAATATAATTTAGCATCGTCTACATAAACGTCAAGAATTCCTCCGCTTCCATAATCCCAGAAATCCCAGGATATGAATGTTTCTGTTTCATGTTCGCTGATTGTGTATTTTTCAGGAACATAAATTGAATAATCTGGAGGATTTTCATATTCTTCCTCTATTGTCTCATCATCACTGATGTTGTCATCATTTATGTTATCTGCAATGATGTTGTCCTCTTCGTGAGTTAATGCAGCTGAATCTTGTGTTTCGTTTAAATCATCAGCGGCACTGACTGCACCAATTGCAAGTATTGCAACTAATATTGTCGTTGCAAGTAAAATTTTTCTGTACTTCATTATTATCACATGTATTAATTTAAATTATATTCAATTTAAGTATTCTTTGAATATATTTAATATTTATTTTAGACATTCTATTTATAGTTTTATATATAATCTGAACTTTTGTTGGCTGAATTTTTATAAAAAAAGATATTGTTTAAAATTTTATCATTGAATTATGATTTTGGAGATAAAAATATTTTTTGTTTAATATTTCGTTTAAATTAGTGGTGTAAAGTTTGGATTGGATGATGGGATGTCTTTATATTAAAAATAAGGTTTGAGATGGATTTTAAATAATCTATTTCTTTTTTTTCTTTGAAATAAAAAATAAGGGAAAATAAGGATTTTCAGTCCTTATTTATGTTTTTCATCTTCGATTTCTTTTAGGATTTGATCAATCAAATCAGAGTCATATTCCTCTTCGCTTGGCTCTGTCTGAGGTTTGGAATCCTCACTTTGAAGAGGTTCTGATTCCTCAAGAATTGAATCGATTTCTTCAAGGGTAGTTTCATTAATCTGATTGTCAAAGTAATTGTCGCTTACATCATATGTCGGCTGGCTTTCATATTTTGGAGGTTCTTCAGATTTCTTTGTATTTAATGTAATCGGAAGGGCCTTCATGCTGCCTCTCAGGTAAAAGCTTATGAAAATTATAACGAGCATGTATGCGATAAGCAGATTCGGATAAAGGAACCTGTTTTCATTTAGAGGACATGTCAGAAAGACTCCAACTATGTTAATGATATTCGGAACGTATATAAGATACATCTCTTTTGATTTGGTAACGAACTGAAGAGCTATTAAAAGGATTATTGCAAGATACATGTAGAGTGCAGGGCTCATAAACAGTGTATCTGTAAGAGTGTGGTCCTTGAAATAGAGCGCATATGAATTTACCATATTGTAGCTTCCCTTGCCGTAATTGGCTGAGGTAAGCTTTTCATAGCTTTCAGTCGGGGTGATTTTGCCCTGTGTGTAGAACTTGTTTTGGGCCTCTTTAACAGGGTCTGCGTTTGCTGTTAGATAATATGCCTGACCTTCCCAGTCATCTCCTCTTAAAACGCTCCACACCATCGGAACTCCGCCTGCACTGTTTGTGTGTGCATCTTCAACATGATATGCAAAGCTTAAAGATCCGATAATCAGTATTAAAACGATTGCAAGAGCCGGAAGTATGAGAAATGTCCTCTCGGTATTTCTGTTTTTCATATAAAGATAAACTAAAATCGCCGCAAGGGTTATAATTCCAATAAAGATTCCAACAGAACTTAAATGGGATGTCACTGCAATTGTTAAAGCCAAAATTATAGCAAATTTAAGGCTCATTTCACCGTTTCTGTCGATAAGCACCTTAATTAAAAAGCTTAAAAAAAGCATTCCGTAGGCAAAAAGAATATTGCTCCACAAAGCTATTGAATAGACTGCATTAATAGGAATCAGACAGACTATAAGAGTAACTGCAAACTCCAAAACAAAGAGGTTGCTGCTCTTGGATGTGTCGTCTCGATGATACTTGCAGATTACAGTCCAAATTAAAGCAAAAACAAGAATCTGGAAAAAGACAACTGACAATGGGGTCTGGAAGACTTTAAGAAAAATCATTACAATTACAGTGTATAAAAACGGCACACTGCTGTTGAACTGGCCTGAGGCAATCTGGTGCAGCTGGCTGAATGACTGTGTTGTCAAAATCCCCGGATTGTAGATATAGAGATACAGAGAAAATATAAGAATCGGTATGATAAATATCATCAAATCTCTATAGTTTACTTTTTTAATCATGGACATCAAATCCATACTCTGCAAGTTTTTGTTCATGAGTAATATTTTGTGAATATAAATATATAATAATTTTTATGGTTAAAAAAGAATTGTTTATGATTTGCAAATCGGAGATAAGTATTTTTATATGTGATAAACATAAAAATAGGTTTATATGTATTTAAGTATTGTTGTGCCTTGTTATAATGAAAAGGATTCTGTCAGTATTTTTCACAAAGAGATTGAAAAGACTTTAACTGACATGAAATATGAGATTATTTTTGTAAATGACGGGTCTTCTGACAATACTTTGGATGAAATGAAAAAACTGGCTGATACTGATTTGAAGGTTAAGTATATTTCATTTTCAAGAAATTTTGGAAAGGAGTCTGCACTTTATGCCGGTTTGAAAAATGCAAAAGGAGATCTGGTTTGCGTAATGGACGTTGACTTGCAGGACCCTCCAAGTCTTCTTCCCCAAATGATTGATGACATTGGCGATTATGATGTTGTTGCAACAAGAAGGGTCACCCGTAAAGGAGAACCTGTGATAAGATCTTTTTTAGCTCGAATGTTTTACCAATTTATCAACAGAATTTCAAAAATTGAACTGGTTGACGGAGCACGTGACTACCGTGTAATGACCAGGCAGGTTGTAAATGCTCTTTTGGAGCTTAATGAATATAACAGATTTTCAAAAGGCCTTTTTGCATGGGTAGGATTTAAAACAAAATGGATTGAATATGAGAATGTCGAAAGGGTTGCCGGTGAAACCAGCTGGTCATTCTGGGGGCTTTTAGCTTATTCCATTGAAGGTATTGTTGCATTTACTGCAGTTCCTCTGTCAATATCAACCTTTTTTGGTATATTATTTTCAATCATTGCGTTTATTTTAATAATTTTTATTGTAGTTCGTACTTTGATTTATTCAAATCCTGTTGCAGGTTGGGCATCAACTGTAACTATAATCTTATTTTTAGGCGGCATACAGCTATTTTCAATAGGAATACTTGGAAAATATCTGGAAAAGACCTATACTGAAGTTAAAAACAGGCCTATTTATATTGTTGGAGAGACTAACATTGAAGATTGAAAAGGAACTCTTCTGGTATGTGGTTTTTGGAGTCTTAACAACTCTGGTCAATATTGGAGTATATTTTGTTTTGACCCGTCTGGGAATTAATTATCTCCTGTCCAATATTCTGGCATGGTTTTTTTCTGTGCTTTTTGCCTATGTCACTAACCGCAGATGGGTATTTGAATCAAAAAGCCCAAATGTCTTAAAAGAATGTGTATTGTTTTTTTCAGGCCGTATATTTTCCGGAGTAATTGATACTGGGCTTATGTGGCTTTTCATTGACGTTTTAGCTATTGGGGACGTTATCTCAAAAACAGTGATTCAGGTAATTGTCGTTGTTTTAAATTATGTTATATCAAAATGGGTAGTTTTTAATGAATAGTAATGATGTAAATTAGTTGTTTAACGGAATATTATTTTCTATTCGATTTCTTTTAGGATTTGGGGATGTAAAAAAATAAGAGAAAATAAGGGAGTTTAAAAAATTTAACTGAGGAATTTTTATTTTTCTCCCAAAATTAATATAATTTGAGATTATTTTTTATTCATTTCGATTTCTTTTAATATTTGGTCGACTAAATCTGAATCATATTCGTTATCAGGTTTTGTTTCTGTACTTTCTGTTTCGTTTAATATATTGTCAATGTCTTCGAAATCTAACTCTTCAAGTTCTTCATAAAAGTCATTGGAATAATCATATTGTGGGATGAATTTTTCTTTAATTTCATTTTCTGAGTCTAAACTTGAATAATTCTTGGTTTCATAAGTTTTTTCTTGTTTGGTTGTTTGTGTAGTTGTGTACTGGTTTGTTTTTTCTTGTTTAGCAAGTTGTGGAGTTTCATAAGTTTTAATATCTTTTATTTTAGTTATTTGTGTAATATTTGAAATATCACTTAGTTTGAAACCTACTTTAAAGTATATGCTTATGAAAATAATTGCTATTAAATAAAAAATCAATATGCTGGAATAAAGATTATTCTGGCCGGTTAAAACAACGAGAATTAGATTCAATAATGCAGGTGAATACATTAAAAATATTTCTTCTGATTGCAGTGCTGCACTGATTAAAACAAGCAGTATTACTGAAAAAATCATGCATAATATCGGATTGTTAAGCAAACCATCTATAATGAAATTTTCTCTAAACAGATTAACAAATGAATCAACCATATGGTAATTGCTGTTTTTAATGTTTATTGAAGCTGTATTTTCAATATCATTGCTTGGATTGTCATTTATTGATGAGAAAAACTGATTTTTAGCATTTTCAAGATTAATTCCCTCTTCAAATGCATCATTTGTTTTGATATTTGAAGTATCATTGTCAACATCATATATAAAATTCAAAGATCCGATTAATAGCATTCCAACAAGTGCTATTCCAACAAGCAAGATATATGTTTTTTCAGAGGGGCTTTTGTCAAATAAATAATAAAGAATTGCCATTAATGAAAATAAAGAAATATAAATTCCGTAAGTGCTTAATCCGCTCATAATGGCCAGATTTATGCCTATAAGTATGATTAACTTATTGTTAATTTGACCCTTCTCATCAATCATTACCTTAATTAGAAAACATAAAAACATTACTGAGTAACTAAATAAGATATTGCTTGATAATGTAATTGAATATATTGCATTGATGGGAATCAAACAAATAATTAATGTTATAATAAATTGTATGAAAAATTCGTTACTGGAATCTGCACTATCGTCACGATGGTACTTGCAGATTATCATCCACAATAGTGAAAAAATTACCATTTGGATAATACCAATGAATATTGGGCTTTTAAATATTTTAATACAAGCTTTTTCAAATAATGTGTGGAATATTGGATGAGCATTTGTAAACTGTCCGGTAACTATCTGGTGAAGCTGACTGTATGATGAGGCAGTTAAAACACCTGGATTGTATATATAAATGTATAATGAAAATATTAAAATAGGAATTGTCAATATTGCTAAATCCCTATAATTTAATTTTAATCCTCTGTTTGATTCAATTGAATTTAAATTCATAACTATCCCTTTATTTTTAAAAGTATATAATTAATTTTATTTTTCTCCATTTACTTAAGCATTTTAATCATTATGATTTAAAATTAACCATTTTAATAAAAAATTGCGCTTCAAAAATTAAGCTCAATTTAATTCACTTAATTTTTGATAGCTCCAAAAATTTATTTCAATAAATTTAATTCTAACTAAACATAGTCAACTTTAAAAATCTTATGTTCTTTATATTCATATAATTTTGTAAAGTGCACGTTATTATTAGAGTGTTTATCTAAATTATGTGCTGATTCAATATAAGAAACATTTAATTTTTCTAAATCATCTATTTTTAAATTTAATTGGAATAAATCTGGTTTAATTAATGTAAAATTTGTAACCGTATCATTATTATCTACTATGTTGACCATTATATGGGCGTATCGATTATATGTTTCATAACTCTGATTATTTGGATCTATTTTTTGCCATTTTTCCAAATCAGGGTAAGTATTAACAGAATTTATTGTTCTTGCTCCTGCAGCAATTAACATATTATTAATTTTATGCCCATCTTCATTAATAATCCATATGCCATTCGGATCCTTTTCAACTATTTCTTCTACATGTTTGAAATGTTCTGATCCAAATATTACATCAGTACCGGAATCAACAGGATTTACAAGCGCTCCGCCTAAAAATGTTAAACAGATAATGCATATTAAAAACATTTTCTGATATTTTTCTGATGATGATAAGAAAGAAACAGAAAATGTTATGCCTAGCAATATAAAAGCGATTATAGGCATCCAGGATAAGTAATACTGACTGAATTCAACGAATGTCCAAGCTATCATAATCAGTGATAGAGCTATTGAACCAATAATGAATAATTTGGCATGTTTATTTTGTTTTAAATTGCTTATTGCACGAATTAATATTAAAATACCAACAAATGTAATGACTGGAGGTAATCTTGAATTTTTAATATGGCCTCTTAAAGTTAAATCAACGATAAAATCTGGTAAATGTATGAAATAAAAGATTAATAATATAAAATATAATGCTAATAATCCTATTAACAATTTATCTTTTGTTTTCTGATAAAGTAAAACTATAGCTGATAAAACTAATGGGAGTGGGAATAAATCAATGAAAACTGAAAAATTACAAACATTTGAACCAAATAATATGCCATCTTGTTTAAGAGGATAGAATAGGGTAGGTATATAATATGAAAATATGTTTACATCCCCTCCTCCATTAAATACTTCTGAACCGGGGTAGGATGTATTTAAAATAATCTTAATTGTTTCTAATGAATAACTTAAAACATGGGCCATGATTAATGAGAAAATTATTAGAACAATACCAATAATCAGCACATCTTTTTTGGAATATGTAAATTGGGAACGATTTTTTAAGAATATCCAAGCTGCTAGTAAAACGAAGACATATGCAAAAGGAATTTGCCAGGATGGATAAAATACAAGTATGAATGTTCCAATAGAAATCATCAATCCAATGGCAATCAATATGCGCTTTTTATAGTCGTCAATAGTCATATACCAATTTATCAGCAAAACTCCTAATTGTCCAAAAATTAATTGTTCGACTAAACCGTTAATAGCAAACCACCATTGAACAACTGGGGCAAAAGTAATTAAAAAAGCATATGCACAAGAAAATGTTTTATTTTTATTAGTTAAAAGCATACCTAATTCAAATGAAACTAAAAATAGAAAAACTAATCTTCCTATCCAAAAAAAGGACAATCCTTGGCCTTGATTTAAAAATAAATACCCTGTTAAAAATGGTCTGAAAATCATTCCAATGTCTAAAACTGGTTGGCCGTAAATTATAAACATGTCGGTAGTTGATGCTCTGACAATGTCTGAAAAGTATGCAAAATCATTTAGATATTGTGAAAATGCAAACATAGTGTTTACAACATATTCGTCACCTCGAATTGGTCTTGACACACCAAGTAAAGTTTTATGATTCACACCAAAAAAATTTAATTCGTTAATTGAAGACCCATGTATCTGAAAAATAACTGCTATAACAATCACTAGCAACGATAATGGTAATCTGTATGTGTAAATAAAATTCAATACCTTATCTTTCCTTGTTTCATCAAATAATATGTAAAATAGTATAAAGAATATTATAAAAAATATTGAGAATTCATATATTGAAAAATGTTTAAAAAAACTATTTGAAAAGTTTTGCACTAAATCTGCATTATCAATTAAAATAACATAACATTCTATAAAAAAAGATATTATGAATGAAAATATGATATTAAAAAATAATTTATTTTTTCTTATCATGTTTTTTAAAATAAAAATTCCTCCCGTCTGATTATGGTTATTATCTGTATATAAATTGCATATTATATATACCTTGTGACGATTCCAAAAATATATCTCTTAAAAAAGTTCTTTGATTTATAATTTAACTAAAAAATAATTATCCTTTAATTAGATATTGGAGTATCGCAGAAATTTGATTTCTACATTAAATTTCTTTTGAATATGAAATCGTGAACTATTTAATAGGTCTGCGATACTCTTCTTTTTAATTTATTTTATAGTTATTTTTATATTTTTAACGATTTTGTTGTAGTATTTGTCTCCTTTGTATGTTATTGTTGCTGTGAATTTGCCTTTTTTCTTTAAATTGGTGATTTTAAAGGCAGCCTGTCCTTTACTGTTTGTTTTTACCTTATATGTCTTTTTGTTGACTTTTAATGTAACCCATGTGTTTTTCATTACCTTGTTTTTATGATTTTTCAATGTAACTGTGTATTTTTTGGTTTTCAATGACTTTTTGAATGTTTGTGCTTTAGCTGTTAATTTTACATTAGTTTTTTTAACAGTAACTTTGGCATCGCATGATGATTTCATGTAATTTTCATCACCATCAAATGTAATTTTTGCGGTATATGTTTTTGGAACTAACGCGCTGGTTGATATTTTGACTTGTCCGTTGTTATCTGTTGAGTATGTTTTAGCGCCGGTTCCTAGATCAACAGTTATGGCAGCATTTGCTATTGGACTGTTTTCGTTGTTTTTAAGGGTGACTACAATGTCTTTGTTTGTGTTGTAGGTTGTTGTTATGTCTGTTGCAGTAATCTGTGTTGTTTGTTTGCCTTTTGTTATTGTCTCGGTTGTGTTTGTTGGCAAGTATTTTTCATTACCGTAATATTTTACTGTTATAATTGATATGTCCTCACCAATTCCGATTTTTGCTAAATTAAGTTGTCCGTTGCTGTCTGTTCTGTATGCTTTATCTCCTTTTCCATAATTAATTACAAATGGCAGTTCCGGTAATGGAGTGTTTTGACTGTTTGTAATTGTAATTACTAAGTCGTTGTTTTCGTATTCTATTGAAACTTTGATTGTGTCCTTGTTTACTGTTATTTTTGATGTTGTACCTGACTGAATGTAGTTTTCACTACCGTAGTATGTTATTTTAGCATTATATGTGTCTGGAATTAAACCTTCGGTTGGTATTGTAATTTGTCCGTTTTTGTCAGTTGTGTATACTTCAACGCTTCTTGTTTTTATAACTACTACAATCATTTCATCTGCAATTGGGATGTTTTCGTTGTTTTTAAGGGTGACTACAATGTCTTTGTTTGTGTTGTATGTTGTTGTTACATCTGTTGAGGTTATTTGTGTTGTTTGTTTGTTGATTGTTATTTTTGCTGTTGCGTTTGTTTGCTCGTAGCTTTCATTACCTTTGTATTTTATTTTCACGTCATATGTGTCGGTATCCAGAGTGTTTGTCTGTATTTTGACTTGTCCGTTGCTGTCTGTTGTGTAGCTTTCAGCACCTATTCCGAAGTCCATTGTTATTTGGGTATTGGTTAACGGGCGGTTCTGACCATCTTTAAGGGTAACTACAAATTCCTTGTTTGTGTTGTATGTTGTTGTTATGTTGGTTGCTGTTATTTGTGTTGTTTGTTTGCTGATTGTTATTTTTGCTGTGGCATTTGATGGAAGATAGTTTTCACTGCCGTCGAATCTTATGTTTGCAGTATATGTTTTTACAGGCAGGTCTTTTGTTGGTATTTTTACTTCTCCGTTATTATCTGTTCCATATGTTTCAGCACCACTTCCCATATCCACTGCTATTTCCATATTAGTTAACGGGCTGTTTTGACTGTTTACAAGAGTAATTATCAAATAGTTTTCGCTGCTGTAAGCTGTTGAGAGATCAGCTACGGTAATTTTTGATGTTTGTCTGTCAACTACTTTTTCAGTAAGGGTTACTGTTGATTGGCAATAAACAGAATTTCCATTAAATGTTGAAGTTGCAGTGTATGTTCCAGGATTCATGTTTTCAAATTTTGCAATGAACTGGCCATTTTTGTCAGTATTTGCTCTGATATTTTCATTTTCTATACTTGCGCTGACGGTTTCACTACTTATTGGGGAATTATATTCATCTACCAATTTTCCTTTAACAATTATTCCTGAAGAATATTCAATTGAATCAATTGATATTTTGGTGTTGATGGTCTGCTCAATTTTTAGTTCACCATTACTTAAATAATCCTCAGATGCGATAGAAGTATTGCCTTTAAATACTAATGTGCCTTGTTTTGGATTATATACAGCATTGCCGATATTTGCAATATTGCTGTTAAATTCCGAATTGGCTAATGTGGTAACAGATCCGCTTTCACCGCATATTGCTCCACCAAGACTGTTTGCTGTGTTTTTATTGAATTTTGTGTTTGATGCAGTTAAGGTAGAGTTTATCCCGGTAAATATTGCTCCTCCGGTTGTTGTCGCTACATTGTTTGTCATTTCACTATTTGTCAATAACATTTTATTTTTATTTGCACTGTAGATTACGCCTCCACTTTTTGTTGCATTGTTTTGAGTAAATATGGTTTTATCAGAAGTTAGTTCACAATTGCCATTCAAACATATTGCTCCGCCAAGATTTGCTTTGTTTGCTGTGAATATTGTGTTGGTTGTGGTTATGGTGTTGTTTTCTTTGGTGATTATTGCTCCCCCGTTTGCGTTTGCTGTGTTTTGTGTAAATGTGGTGCTGTCTGTTGTTATTTTGGAATTGGTGTCGATGAATATTGCTCCGCCAAGGTTTGCTTTGTTTGTGGCGAATATTGTGTTGGTTGTGGTTATGGTGTTGTTTTCTTTGGTGATTATTGCTCCCCCATTTGTGTTTGCTGTGTTTTGTGTAAATGTGGTGCTGTCTGTTGTTATTTTGGAATTAATGCCGCTAAGTATTGCTCCACCAACATTTGCTTTATTTATATTGAATGTTGTGTTTGTTGTGGTTAGGGTATTGTTTTCTCCGGTGAGTATTGCTCCTCCGATTGTGGTTGCGGTATTATTTGTTAGTTCAGTGTTTTTTATTTGTATGTTGTTGTTTTTGGCAGTATAGATTGCTCCTCCGTTTTCTGCATTGTTTTGTGTGAAAATTGTGTCATTTAGTATCATGTTTGAATTAACGCTTGTTAGTATTGCTCCTCCGAGGTTTGCTTTGTTTGTGGTGAATGTTGTGTTTGTTGTTGTTAGGGCTGTGTTTTCTCCGGTGATTATTGCTCCTCCGTTTTTGGTTGCAATGTTGTTGGCATTGTTTTGTGTGAATGTGGTTTGTTCTATGTTCATGTTAGAGTTGGCACTTAAGCAGATTGCTCCTCCTAGTTTTCCTTGGTTTTTGTTGAATGTTCCATTGTTTATGGTTAAGATGTTGTTTTCTCCGGTGCAGATTGCTCCTCCGATTGTGGTTGCGGTATTATTTGTTAGTTCAGTGTTTTTTATTTGTATGTCATTGTTTTTGTTGGCGTATATTGCTCCTCCGTTTTCTGCGTTGTTTTGTGTGAATGTGGTTTTTTCTATGTTCATGTTTGAGTTAGTACTTAAGCAGATTGCCCCTCCCAGGTTTGCTTTGTTTGTGGTGAATGTTGTGTTTGTTGTTGTTAGGGCTGTGTTTTCTCCGGTGATTATTGCTCCTCCGTTTTTGGTTGCAATGTTGTTGTTTTGGTTGCAATGTTGTTGGTTAATTCTATATTTTTCATTATTATGTTGTTGTTTTTTGTGCCGTATATCGCTCCTCCGTTTTCTGCGTTGTTTTGTGTGAATGTGGTTTGTTCTATGTTCATGTTGGAGTTAGTGCCTAAGCAGATTGCTCCTCCTAGTTTTCCTTGGTTTTTGTTGAATGTTCCATTGTTTATGGTTATGATGTTGTTTTCTCCGGTACTGATTGCTCCGCCTAAATCTGTTGCATTGTTTTCGGAAAATATGCAATTAGTAACTGTTAGTGTTGAACGACCGCGAGTGCATAGTGCACTTCCGAATGTAGCTTCATTTTTTATAAAAATATTATTTTCAATTTTTATTTGGGATTTAGGTGCAGTATATATTCCTCCTCCTGATTTTTCTGCAAAGTTGTTTTCAAATGTGTTGTTTACGGATAGTAGGCATGAAGTTGAATCGGTACATACTGCTCCGCCTAACTGTTTTGCAAAATTGTCCTTGAATGTGTTGTTTATGATTACTGTATATGTTTTAATGTCTGAGCATATTGCTCCACCAAGTCCTAATTCCAAATCTGTAGCGGAATTACCGTTAAATGTACAGTTAATAATAATTGCTGAACAATATTCCTCTATATTTACAGCACCTCCATGGCCGGCAGTATTATCAATAAACTGACAATTATTTATGAATGATGTTGGAGTTATGGTGGTTGGGTCCAAATCAGGGTGAGGGCATGTATTGTATTCAGTAAGGGTTCCTCCAATAACAATTGCACCTGCACCGTAAGAAGCTGAATTCTGGCGGAATATTGAATTATTGATGTGCAGTATTGCATCATATCCCATACGTATTACTCCGGCATGTATACTTTCAGTTTCATTAAATGCCCTACAGCCTGTGAAATTACAGTTGTTTATATTCAATTCTGATCCTGTATGGGCTGCTATCGCACCGCCGCCGTCTTCGGTAATGAGGTTATTTATAAAATTCAAATTGTTGAGTGTTACACTGTATCCTTCAAAGATAGTTAAGAAATATTTGCTGTTTTTACCGTCTATTGTAACACCATTTCCGTTGAGGGTAATGTCTTTAGTTGGTGAGTTATTTCCTTGTAATTTTATAGCATCAGTAATTGTAAAATTGCCTTTAGGATTTAAATTTATAACATATGACTTTGATGTGCCTTGTTCTTTTAAGTTTTCAATTTGATTATATAATTGGTCATAATCATTTACGGTTATCTGATTATTTGTTTCAATTAATTTTGTTTCATTAATGTTATCAGTTGCCAAAACTGTGTTTTTCTCTTTGATTTCATTTTCATTAATTAAATTTGTATCTTGCTGATTTTTATATTCATTTGAGCTAAAAGTTTCTATTTTTATCTGGTCATTTTTTGCATTAAGTTCATCTATTTGATTTACATCACTGTATTGTGTATTGGTATCATTTTTTACAATTGCCGCATTAGCTGTTCCAATTAATAGTAATGATAAAAATAATGCAAGAATTATAATTTTTTTTATTTTCATTTACACCACAATTTAAATTTAATATCTAAAAAATATTGTTAAATAATAGTTAATATGTATTAAATTTAATATATTTGTTTTGATAGGAGGCGGTTAACGGTCATGTTGGAATTTTTTGATTTTTTCTTAAACATTTTATAGCTAATGGGGAACCTAAACACTCATTAAATTAATTTAATAATATTAAATATGATTATTAGTCAAAAGTTGATAATCAATAATATTTCTTTTCGTGGTTTTTGAGAGATTATGATTGGACAGTTTATCCTTGCCGATTTGGTTAATAATTAAAAGTTCAGTTTAGATTTTTAGAGGTTATCTAATAAAGCAGTATTATTAATCACAAATCCACTATTTTGTCATTTCTTAAAATATAAATGTTATTAAATTTATAAGTTAATCTATAATTTTAACTGAGGATAGAATGGAAAGTTTAACTCATGAAATAATAACAACAACATATGGAGATTTGGAAAAAAATCTAAAAAAAATTCCCATGAACAGACAAGTGGGACTTGTGGTTTTATTAAACGATATTAAATATGAATTTTTATTACATATAAAACCTCAATATGATGATATTATCTGTTTAGGTCCTTCAGGTTTGTCAGATATCGAGAAAATTGAGGAATTTAAATCAAGGCCTATGTTTACCCGCCATAAATGGGATTTTGACAAGTCCATACTATTGTATAATGACAATACCCGTTACGTTTGGGAAGGTGAAACCGGCTCAGGATGGGGAATAGGACTGCCTGGGGATTATTTTTTGGAAAACATAAAAAACATGATTGTCAAAATAACTCAATTCTTTGACATTTTACCTCATAATATTCTCTTTTATGGCAGTTCAATGGGAGGTTTTACATCTATTCAATTGGCCACAATGATTAAGAATTCTTTTGCAATAGCGGAAAATCCTCAGTTTGATGCACGAATTTGGATTAAGAATTATTATCTCAAAAATGGAATGCATTCTAAATTATATGAGAAAGAAACATTAAAACAAATAGAACCTTTCAAATATGATGTTGTAAAAATGATAAGAAAGGAGAAATATATTCCTAATCTGACAATCATTCAGGATAGAAATCCGGAAGATATAAAAAATCATTTAATCTATTTTCTCACGGAATTACATAAATTACCGTTCAGAAGGGAAGATTTTCATAAAATCCGGATTGTTATGGAACCTAATGTCATGCATGTGCCTGTTCCCAAAGAAAAGCTGTATGAAATATTTGAAGTGCATGATGCTATTTCAAAACATAAATTCAAATACAAAATAGATTATGCTGAGTTGGATTTGGCCATTAAAAAAATTAAAGAATTGAACTTATTTGATGAAAAATTTTACACAGAAACTTATTCTAACATTGGACAGCTGGATCCTTTGACACATTATCTGCTTGTCGGATGGAAGGAAGGTAAAAATCCATCAAGACATTTCGAAACGGAATTTTATCTGCAAATTCATGATAATGTGAGTGAATTGGGTGTTAATCCTCTCATTCATTATGTTATCCATGGTATAGATGATAATTTGGCAACAAGTATGTCTGAATATTTGAAGGATAATGAAAATTTAATTAAAGTAATAGAGAATTCGGAGCTATTTGATGAAGAATATTATATTGAACATTATGGAACTACCGAAAATCTTACTCCTGCACAGCATTATTTTATAAAAGGTTGGAGGGAAGGAAGGAACCCCTCTGCGCGTTTTGATACTGAGTTTTATCTGTTTGTTTATGATGATGTGAGTGAATTGGGAATCAATCCTTTGCTTCATTATATCACCCAGGGAATTGAGAATGACTTTGCGACAAATCAGGATGAATATATAAACAAGCATAAAAATGAAATAAGCATGATTGAAAATTCCCGGTTGTTTGATGAAAAATATTATGTTAAACACTGCTGTGACCTTGAAAACCTTACTCCTGCACAGCATTATTTTATAAAAGGATGGAAATGGGGTAATAATCCTTCAAGATTCTTTGACAACAGATATTATCTAGAAAAATATTCTGATGTTCGAAATTTTGGTTTGAACCCTTTATATCATTATTTGAGATATGGAAAAGATGAAAAAAGATTTATTAACAAAAGAGATGAAAATCTATCTCAGTTTTTTGGAAAAATCCGCAAGAAATGATTCTTTTTTTTGAAATGTTGTAATGGATGTTGGATAATTAATTATTAATACTATTTTGAATTAATACTATTTATTGGTGTTTAATATGAGTGTTGAAGATACTGGTGAAATTTTAAATGATATTTTTGGCATGTCTTTAGGTCAGGCAAAATATTTGGAACGATTTATAACATCTAAAAAATTGTCTAATTTATTGGAATTAGGTTTTGCCCATGGTGTTTCTTCATGTTATCTGGCAACCATTTTAAAGGAAAATGGTGGCGGGCATTTAACTACAATTGATTTAGCCAGTGCAGTACATAGGAGGCCTAATATTGAACAATTACTCAATAAGTTAAATCTTAAGGACTATGTATCTGTTTATTATGAATATGAATCATATAATTGGAGATTGATGAAATTTATAGAAGAATATGGCCAACCTCTTTTTGATTTTTGTTATATTGATGGTGCCCATGATTGGAATGTGGATGGATTTGCATTCCTGCTGGTTGATAAATTATTGAAGCCCGGCGGTTGGATTATTTTTGATGATATGGATTGGTCATTCGGATCCAGTCCCTCAATGAGAGAAATGCCTCGCGTTGTAAACATGCCTGATGATGTAAAAAACACACCTCACATCGCTAAGGTTTTTGACGTGCTGGTAAAAAATCATCCTGATTATGGGAATTTTGAAATCACAGATTTCGGATGGGGTATTGCTCAAAAAATTCATTAAAATTCATTCATCTAAAAAATTTTCATATAATATCTGGATAATATTTTCATTTAATTTGCTCATGTTTTGATAAATCACTTTATCATTGTTTAGAATGCTTTCATTGTCACATAATACTATATCCCAGTTTTCAATGTCATCTTCAATAACATTTTCATTATTAAGAATCAGTATTTTTATCAGATTTTTTCTTGAAATTGCATTTTTAACATCAAAATCCTGAGTAAATGAAATCAGTATATCCACATCACAGTCAATGTCCAAATCGGACAGGTCAGTCTTTAAAGATGTGTTATAGTTTTCACGGTTTAAGTAGGAATTTAGTGAATGAATCTGATTTCTCATTTTTGGCTTTTCAATGAAATCAGATGGGGCTGCAAATAGAAAGTGCAATGTTTTATCTGTAAAAAAGTAGTTTTTTTCTATTTTGTCCCTAAGCAATTTTTTAAAGAGATATTCTCCCCATTTTTCACACAGTATGCTGTGGTTTTTAAGATATTGTGATTTTCGAGGTGTTGCTGATTCATGATGGAACAATAATGCGGCTGAAGCAAAGATTACGTCATAGCCTTTCTCATGAAGTTTTAAGTTAAAATCAACATCCTCATATCCATACCAGTATGATTCATCCAGACCTCCCACTTCAAGATAAATGTCTTTTCTAGTTAACATGACCGCTCCTGTAACTGATATGCATTTTCTGTTTACTGAAATGCTGTTATCATAGATGTCTGGAGAAAATCTGCTCTGATTTTGCGGCACATAGAGACATAAGTCATTATCTTTTTCTCTGATGATGTCTCCTGTATGCTGAAGAGTGAATGAATACTCCTGCTGTTTTAAATCATCAAAGAAAGGAAATACCAGTTTCGCTCCGACTGCACCGACATTTTCATTATAAATTATAGTTCCCATCAGTTCGTTCAGCCAGCTGTATGTGGGTTCTATATCATTATTTAAAAGGAGAATATATTCTCCCTTGGCAATTTTTACAGCATCATTGTTTCCCTTTGAAAATGAAACATTTTCCTTATTTTCTATAATTTTAATGTCCATTTCATTCAAGCTTTTCAGATATTTAACTGAATCGTCCTGTGATGCGTTGTCCACCACTATAATTTCATAGTTTGAGTAATTTGTCTTTTTGGAGAAATCCCTGAATAATTTTTTCAAATGCTCCAATCCGTCTTTGTTTAATATGATTATGGATACTAAAGGTTCCGGGTCAAATTCGTAATTGGCAAGATATATCAGATTATTGTTTATGATTGTGTCACGTTTTTTGAAATAGTTTATTTCTCTTCCTTCATCTTTTCCCCATTTTGCATAATGAACCAGCGGATTCAGATTATATCTGGCAACTTTGGGGTATTTATAATTGTAAAAGGATGTGACAAATTCTGCATTCGGATTCTTGTTTTCCTTATGTCCTACTGTCAGATAATGGTACATCGGATCCATGCCGCTTTTTGAAACATCTTGATAATTGTTGAGATAAAATTCTTCATCAAAATAATCTTTTATGGCATTATATTCGTCCCAATATATTTCCTTCCAATATTTTTGCTGAATTTTTGCGATATTTTCTTCTAATGGCTCAGTTAATGCAATGTTGTTTAATTCAGAACTTAAAAAGCAATCCGCCAATGATTTGTGAATGTGCATGGGAGTATTGTTTTCTGTGTATCTTATTATCAAATCCCAATCCACCAGTCTGGACAAATTCCCGTCAAAACCCCCTCTTTGATTGAAGAGAGATTTTTCATGAATGAAAGCGTTGATGTCTATAAAGCTTGTTTTCAATAATTTTTTTCTATTAAAACCCTGATTGAGGACATATGTGTTTCCAGTATTGTGATTAGTTACAGTTACATCACAATATGCACAGTTGTACTCCTCTTTACTGTCCAGATTGTATATTAGTGTACTTAAATATGTTGGATGCCATTGGTTGTCCGAATCAAGATATGCAATCATGTTTCCTGATGCATTTTCAACTCCAAAGTTTCTTGCTTGAGAAACGCCCTGATGAGTTGTTTTAAAGTATCTGATTTTGTTTGATTTTATATGTTTGGAGTATTTTTCCCGAATAAAATCTTCACTACCGTCAGTACTGCCGTCATCAACTATAATTAATTCATAATTTTTAAAAAATTGCTTCAAAACAGAATCAATGGCTTTTGAAATGATTTCTTTCCTGTTGAATGTTGGCATGATGATGGATACGAAATTTTTTTTTTCAAGTTGTTTCATGTCACTTCGTCGCAGTACTTTGTTTAAAAGAGCATCATATATTTTCAAAAAAGTAGGATTGCTTTCATTTTTATATTTTTGTTTAGCATATTCATTTATTTCGGACAGATTTTTCTTTTTCATTAAAAAAACACCAGAATTAATTGTTTGAACCCAAATTTTCAAAAATTAATAATCAAATTAAATTTTGCTTAAAATGATATTTAATACTAACGATTTTTTTTATTTGATGTTTTTTTGCTCTATACACTTTCATAATCCTCAAAATTGATGTATTTTTCTACAGAACAATTAAATCTATGCAAATCTGGGTGATATGATAGTAAATTGAAAATTTCAAGTTTTCGTTTTAATTTGAAATTCATTAAACTATAAATAATTTCACATACAAAGATTATTGTAATAGGTGAGTTTATATGGAACATATTATAAATGTCGCACAGTTTGATCAGATGATTGATAATAAAATAATTGGAAGACCAAAATTAGCTGATTCACATATCATTTTTAATGGTAAAAACAATATTTTAGTATGTGATAACAATGTCGAATTAAACAAGGCAAGCATAGAATTCAACGGGAATAATTCTATAGTCTATTTAGGTTCTAGTTTAAAAAGAGATACCAAATTAAGAATATTTTCCAATTCAACAGCATTCATCGGAAAGTATGTTGACAGCGGTTTGGCTTTAACAATTAATGTTTTTGAAAATCAGAATGTCATAATAGGTGATGACTGCTTTATCGGTGATTATGTCTTCATTTCAAGTTCTGACAATTATCCTATTTATTCATGCGATACTAAAGAAAGATTTAATTATTCACGCAGTGTTTTCATAGGAGATCATGTTTATCTGGGACATAAATCTTCAATTTCAAAAGGAGTTAAGATAGGTTCCGGTTCATTCATTGATAATGCAGCATTTATTCCGGCCAATGCCAAAGTGCCTTCAGGATTGTATTTGTCAGGCAATCCTGCCAAAATTATTAAAAAGAACATATTTTTCACAAAGGATTTTCTTGGAAAGTTCACTGCTGAAGATTCTCTCAATTCAAAAGATTATAAAAGTGATGTCTTTATTTTTAGTGTAGTTGATAAGGAAACATTGTCTATGGATAGCATAGATAAAATATTGAAGGATTTGGATGTAGAATCCAGATTAGAGTTTATTCAGAAATTATTCATTCGAAATAAACGTAAAAACAGATTCAGCATATAATTTTAATTTTATATTTCAGTATGAGTGAATTTCATGGTTGATGTTTCGGTTATCGTCCCGGTATACAATGGGGAGAAGTATTTAAATCAATGTTTGGATTCCATTTCAAACCAAACCCTTGAAAACATTGAAATAATATGCATAAATGACGGGTCTAGTGACAATACCTCTTCAATATTGAAAAAATATTCCTCAAAAGATAACCGGTTCAAAATTATAACAACCGAAAATAGAGGTCAGGGTTGCGCCCGTAATTCTGCTTTGAATGAAGCTATAGGAGAGTATATATCATTTGTTGATGCTGATGATTGGATTGAATCAGATTCATTGGAATTATTGTATAAAAAGGCCAAATCAGATGATTTGGATATGGTATTTTTTCAGATGGTCAATTATATGCAGTCATCAGATAATTTCGTTTCAACAGATTTGTACAATATCAAAAGCTTTGAAAACAACGGAATAAATGAACGTAGTGTTTTTAATCACAATACCACTCAAAAGTTTTTATTTGAAATTCCTGTGGGGCCGGTTTCCAAATTCTACAATCGCCGATTCATTGAGTCAAATAATTTAAGATTTCCCGAGGGAATGTATTTTGAGGATAATGCGTTTTTTTATAATGCTTATTTTCACTGCAAAAAAGCGGGTTTTTTAAAAAAGCAGCTCTATTATAGACGTCGCCATGAGGAATCTGTAACTCAAACATTTGATGAAAGCAAATTTGACATTGTCAAAGCTGCAAATGAAGTTCTGGAAGTATTTGCAAATCATTCGATGTATGATGTTTATAAAGGGGATGTCATCAATCACACATTTTCAATGCTGCTTGAATGGTTTAGGAAATCTCCATTGAATATTCGCCAGAAATTCTATGAAAATATTAAGTACGGATTTATGGGATTTTCAGATTTGAAAAAGGATTTCAGTGAAAATCTGAATTGGGAATATAAAATAATTTTCAGTACTGTCCTAGATAATAATTTTTATTTGGATTTTCTCTGTGATTACAAATTAAAAACAACAGATTATGTTATATATAATGGAAAAAACGAATTTTTAAAGGGAAGCGATGAATATCTGGAATATAAATCTGCTCTATTGAAAAAATTCAAAATCAGTGTTGTAATTCCAATTTATAATAATGAAAGATTCATTCATCGGACATTAATGTCAATTGAAAATCAGAGTTTCGGAATTGAAAATATTGAAGTGTTGATGGTGGATGATAATTCAAACGACAATACCTGTGAGGTTATCCGCCAGTATTGTGATAAATATGAAGGATTCACATCAATCCATATTAAAGAAGGGACAGGATCTCCTGGAACTCCCCGTAACATTGGTCTTTTGGAATCATCATCAGATTATGTGATTTTCCTAGACCATGATGATTTATTTGAAATTGACGCTTTGGAAAAGTTATATCGCACAATAACAGAAAATGATTGTGATTTTGTTTACGGTACCTATGCAAGCATTGATATTGATAAGCCGACAAAAATTGTTTATCCCAATGAAAAACATGGGTATTTTGAAAGTCTATGGGAAAATAAGCGGTCAATTGCATTTCCTCCTCCTTCAATCTGGACCAGATTGTTCAAAAGGGACCTGCTGATTGACAATAACATACTGTTTCCGACAATTTTGGGAGAAGATGCAGTATTTGTATCCAAGGTGCTGTTTAATGCCAAAGGAATATATTATTTATGGGATACGTTGGTTTGTTATCATTATTTGAATTTAAAGTCATATACTAAAAATATCTCTTATAAATATCTTATTGAAGGTTTTACATCAGAAGAATATATGTTCAATTTATATAACAGTTATGATGATGATTTTTATAAGATAAGAGGTGAAGGAATTCTTGATTTTTATATGTCCCAATTTTTTAAATCAAACTTGTCTGATGAGGAAATTATTAAAATTTTCCCTGCGGTGTATGATTTTACTAAAAGATTAAATTCATTGGGTTTGACTCCTCATGTTAGCAAAGAAAATACCATTTTATACGACCATATATTAAATAAAGATGTTGATGCTGTTATCAAGTTTAAAAAGGTTAAACCTCCTAGGAATTTGAAAAGATTCATTAAGAATATTGTTAAAAAAATATTAAGGAAATGACTATGAAAAGAATTTTATATGTGCTGCATTCCGGAGTTACCGGAGGGACATTTCTAACAAATAAGGATTTGATGAGAAATGTTCAAAAGGATTATGAGATTTATTTGCTGACTGCAGAATACAATGATTTAAAAATATACAGATATTATGAAAATGAACTGAAATTTATCAGGAGATATCCCAGACATTTAAATATCAATGTTCCCGTCAATGATTCAGATGTTGTTTTGCATATCTGGAATGCCGAGGAGTTTCACAACAGCTGGTTTGCATTCATTTATTTTGATATCCTTACAAGATTTGATATAGATATGGTACATATTAGGCATTTAATCAATCATACTTTTGATTTGCCACAAGTGGCAAAAAAGTTGGGCATACCTGTCATGTTATCTATGCATGACTTTTATTTTATTTGTCCGTTTTATGTATTATTGGATGAAAACCAGCAATATTGTGCTGGAAAATGCAGCGATAATCGTGAAAACTGTTACTGTCCTATGAATTCATTGGAGAATATAAATTCAAAAGAAATTATCTTGCAATGGAGAAAAAATGTATTGAAAATGTTTTCTTATGTAGATTATTTCGTAACAACTTCCAAAATCGTTAAAAAGCTATTTTTAGACATTTATAGTGACAGATCAATAATCAATTCTGAAAATTTCAGGGTTATAGAACATGGCCGTGATTTTCCTAAGTTGGATAAAAATTATTTTGAAATTCCTTCCTTTAAAAAACCTGTAAAAATATTGTGCCCGGCAAATAACTTAAATGCTATGAAAGGGTCTCATCTGATTAAAGAGATGAAACGTGTAGATAAGGATAACCTAATTGAATTTCATTTTTTAGGCAATTGTTTTGACGATATTGGGGAATATGGAATTGCACACGGCACATATGAACGGGACGATTTTTATAAAAAGGTAGCTGAAATAAAACCTTCATTTATAGGAATTTTTTCAATATGGCCTGAAACATTCTGCCACACGCTTACTGAAGCATGGAGCTGTGGAATCCCTGCTATCGGAACAAATATTGGTGTGATAGAAGATAGGATAATAAAAAATAATGGCGGATGGATTATCGACAGGGACAATCCTAAAACAATTTTCAGCCTTTTGGAAGACATTATTAAAAATGAAAAATATATGGAAATGGTTGACAATGTTTCCAAAATCTCTTTAAAGGACACTAACGCAATGGCTCAGGAATATATTGAAATATATGAATTAATGTTAAGCGAATAGTATTTACTTTAAGGATTGTCTGATTTTTGCAAAACCGTTTCTTAATGAGTTAACGAATCCGAAAAATCCTCTGCTGTATACAAAATATTTTGAAGTAACAGGTTTTATGTTATTGGTTATGACTTCAAACATATAGGAGTTATTGAAAAGTTCAGACCTCGCATATTCGTCGGTCATAACAAATTCTGTGTAATATCCTTCACTTGCAGCTACGTATCCGTAAATTCTTTCAAGCGCATGGCTGACAGTGCCGTTACCTGGCATAGGCTCTTTTGGAAAGTCTTCATAATCCCAATGCAAATCAAAAAGAGGTTTTAATGCATCATATCTCGCCCAGAAACAATTGCCGATAGATACTGGAGGGAATTTTTTAGTTATTGGTGTAACGATTCCCATTTGATCGAGAACTTCTCTAGCTTCTTTGAAATTTGCACTCCAATAGTCGGTTATATAATCATTGAAATATGTTCCATGATAAATTCTTGGAGGGACAATAATTCCTAAACTAGGATTATTGTCAAATTCCCGGATTATTTCATCAATATAACTTTGACTTGCAAGGTTATTTTCCCATAAGATGTCTCTAAATGTTGCACCTACTGTAACATATTCTTTTGCAGAGGATTTTTTATCATGCATGAAACAGAAATAATCATAATCCCTGACGATATCACTGGCTCCCACCAGTAATGCGGCCATGTCTCTTCCGTGAGGTTCTATTTTAATGACATTCACATTATTTTTAAGATTGTATGCAATGTTTTGTTCAAAAAATTCCTTCTTTTCACAGGTATCTGTGGTTATGAGGATGTCTATGTACTGTGGAACATTTTTTAAATAGTTGAAAGCATATTCCCAGATGTCATCGTAATACAAGTGAACAATTATGAGAACCTTTTTTTCGCTGCTGTATTGGGCATACTGTTCTTTAGGAATTATTTTGACTAAATTAAGGACATCTGCCACATGACTTGGATCCATTATCCTAAGCAGATACTTATAGATTAAAGAAATGTCATAGTTGGAATTTTCTTTTAAGTAGGTTAGGGTATCTGACAAGTCTGATGCCATATTGTATCTTAAATGAATCTCTCTAGGTAATTTGAATGTTTTCCGTTTCAGCACTGGCAAATTCCGGTTGGCTACCAAATTATACATGTCATATGCATAAAGATTCATAGCTTTTTCTTTGCTCTCTTCTAAATCTTCCGTTTCAACATATGCCTTCCAGCTAAAACCCAAATCCTCGAAATGCTTGGTTAATACAGCTTCGTGTTTGAATGCCAAATCAGCGGGAGTTTCATAATTTGGGAGGTTAATCCAATATTTTTTGAATTCAGTTGATTTGAGGAGATTCTGCCGGAATGCCAAAAAGTAAGTCTGAAGATGCCTTGGCCTATAACCGTAAGGACATAAATTATCGGAATTCGGTGCTTCTCCATGAGCAGTTATGCCCCAAAAGTCCACGTCTTTATCGTCCATTTTATCAAATATTTCCTTAAATGGATATATCGGACCGAAAAATGCATCATTAAATAGAATCACTTCATCAAACTCTGAAAGATTTCTAAATCCGATATCTGACATCACTTCTCTCCAGGCGCCTGCATCAAAACCGAGGTCATCTCTAAAATAGATTTCATTATCGCTGTATTTGCTTAATTTATAGATGCTTTCCTGTGTGAGCGGGCCATTTGTTACAATAAACAGTTCATTCAGATTTTCACAAATGTCTTCAAGCATATAATATATGTAATCGTCAATGATTCCATTAACGTCAAAGCAGTAAAAGATTCCAAGACGCTTCATTGTCAGTCTCCTCGTTTCTTATTCAGGGCGTGATTAACTTTTCTAATAGGCTTTGTTATTTTCCATGAGTTTGAATTTTCAAATTCATTAATTTTTTTAGTTTTTGCTTCGAGTTCACGATTTTTAATATTGATTTGCTGATTTAAAGTATTAATTCTATTATTCAGGTTGTTAATCTGTCTGTTTTTATTGTTGATTTGGATATGCAGGTTATCAATTTGGTCAATCTTATTTAAAATAATTTTTCTTTGATTTAAAACCATATCATTTTTTATTTGTTCTATTTTATCTTCATCAACATCATCATATTTTAAATATAAGTCAACATAATCCTCCAGTTCTTCATCATCCTCATTATCCTCGTTTATATTTACAATGCTTCGCTGAGGTTTAGGAAGATAACTGAATACATATTTCATGAAATTATGATCCCATTCTCTAAATAGATTAAAGTTTGATGAATCCAGATTGAAATAATTGAAAATTTCTTCGATGCTTATGAACTCTTTAAAGACATTGTTTGTGAGCGTGTAATGCAGTAAACATCTATAAAAGATGTATTCAAGTGGAATTTGAAAATCAAATATCCATTCATAGTCAATAGCAACAAATTCTTCATCAATTACAAAAATGTTGCTGAAAATCAAATCGAGATTTGATTTATTGTGGCAATGGAACATTACCTTGGATTCTTTTTCAAATACTTCCAAAAATTTATCATCAGCATATTCCTGTGATTCAAATGAATTATAAAACAGTGCATTGTAATAATCTTCAAGCAATCTGAAAAATTCATCTTTATCCTCATTGAGGATGGCTTCCAAAACATAATCTTCCAAAGATTTTTCATTCAAAATTTCATATTTAATTGCATTGCCGTCTAAGTTACAGTCTAAATATCTTATTTTTCCCAGTTTGAATTTGCTTTCCGAATACATATTAATGATATGCTTATATGATCTGATTGAAAATGGGGCTTTGTATACGAATCCGTCAGATTTGATGGTTGTTATTGTTCTGAAATCTTCAAGCCTGTCAGCATTCAGCTTTACAAAATCTATATCATCACTTTGAAATCCATTTTTGCAATTTCTAATTTCCACTAAAAATGAGTTGGCAAAATATGCTGCCATTCCTTCTTTAGCCAAGCCCTGATTTAAAACATCTTCTCTAAAAAAATCAGACCTGTAGTCGAAATAATCCAGTCTTCTTTCAAAAGGAATTTCATTCACAAATTTATCAGTATGGATAACTAGTGGAAATTCATGATTCGGATAAGGATAGAAAAATTTATAATTGTCAAATCCGGATGAAATTATTATATTTTCAAGTTCTGTTTTTGAAAAAGTCTCAACATAATTCACATTATTATAACCGTTTATTCCTGCAAAATATAGGTTGGAATGTTCTTCTTTAAATCCCGCAAAATAATTCAATCCTAAACGATTGCTCATAGCTATTAAAATTACTCCATCTTCCTTTAAAAAATTCTTTAAGTAAATCAAGTAATCTTCATAAGGATTTTTAGAATCCAGAAAAGATTTTGCATATTCAAATATATTGCATAAAATTATATAATCAAATTTTTCATCAATACTAATATCATTAAACTCTGAAATGATTATCTCTGCATCAGGAGCTCTTTTAGAAATTATTTCTCCTTTGATGAGCTCATCTTCAATACAGACGACTCGATTAACTTTTTTTGTAAATAATTCAGTTAACTGCCCGTAACTTGAACCGATTTCCAGTAAATTTGCATCTTTTTTAAAGGGGTACCAGTTAAATAAATTATGTCTTAAATGTGATAAAAAATAGTAAGTTTGATAGGAATTGTCTTCTTCAGTCAATTCCAGGAAATCATATTTCCCAAAATCAATATTTTTTAATTTATTTTCAATTGTTTCATCTTCATATAATCGTTTAAAATTCATGCTGTTGACCTACAAGAAATTATATGTTTTAATTTCATTTAAATTTTTATAATGTTTCAATTATTTAAATCGTAATGTCATTTTCCAATTCTTTTTCTGAAGTTATTTTTGATTGAATCCACAAATCCGAAAAATCCGTGTCTGTATGTGAAAAATCCGCTGCCGTGTGCTATGAAATTTTTAATAGTACTTGAAAACATATAGGATTTGTTAAAGTATTCTGATCTGGCATATTCATCGGTCATAACAAATTCAGTGTAATATCCTTCACTTGCAGCTACATATCCGTGAATTCTTTCAAGCGCATGGCTGACCGTGCCGTCAGCAGGCATAGGTTCTTGCGGAAAATCATCATAATCCCAATTTAATTCAAAAAGCGGTTTTAATGCATCATATTTTGCCCAAAAACAGTTTCCTATTGCCAATGGAGGAGCATTTCTTGAAATTTTTGAATCAATATTCATTTTATCTAAAAGATTGAGGACTTCATCATAGCATAATGTCCAGTAGTTGTTAACATATGAATGGAAATATGTGCCATGATAAACTCTTGGGGGCACTATCAGTCCTAAAGATGGGTTATTATCAAATTCTCTGACGATTCCATTGATATATCCCGGACTTGCAAGGTTATTTTCCCATAAAATGTCTCTGAAAGTTGCACCAACTGTAATGAATTCCTTTCCCTGGGATTTTTTATCATGCATAAAGCAGAAATAGTCATAGTCTTTAACTATATCATGGGCTCCAACCAGTAGCGCAGCCATGTCTCTTCCCTGTGATTCGATTTTTAAGACTTTACTGTGGTTTTCTAAATTTTTCGAAATATTATCTTCAAAGAACTTTTTCTTGTTTAGGGAATCTGTTGTTATGAGTATGTCAATGTATTTCGGAACATTTTTCAGATAATTGAAAGCATACTCCCATAAATCATCATAATATAAATGAACAACCAATAAAACCTTTTTGTCTGTGCTGTATTGGAAAGGCTGATTTTTAGGGATGATTTTAACTAAATTGAGAATATCCGCCAGTTGGCTAGGCTCCATTGTTCTTAGGAAATACTTATAAATCAGTGAAGTATCATAATCGGTATTTTCTTCTATGTATTTAATGGTATTGGAAATATCTGACGCCATATTGTATCTTAAATGAATGTCTCTAGGCAATTTGAATGCCTTTCTTTTTAAAACAGGCAGTCCTCTGTTAGTGACCATATTGTACATGTCATAAGTATGAAAACTCATAGCCTTTTCTCTTGGTCCTTCCAGATCTCCGGATTCAACATATGATTTCCATTTGTAACCTAAATCCTCGAAATACTTTGTAAACACAGCACCGTGCTTGAAAGCCAAGTCCTCGAAAGTTTCATAATCTGGAAGATTAGCCCAATATTCCTGAAATTCCACGGATTTGACAAGTTTCTTTCTAAATGCTAAAAAATATGTCTGAAGGTATCTTGGTCTATATCCGTAAGGGCACAGGTCTCGGGAATTAGGTGCTTCTCCATGATTGGTTATTCCCCAGTAATCTACGTCTTCCCCGTCCATTTTATCAAACATTTCTTTAAACGGGTAAATTGGTCCAAAAAATGAATCGTTAAAAAGTATAATTTCATCAAATTTTGTTAGTTTTATAAAACCAACATTCAGTATCACATCCCGCCATGCGCCTGCATCAAAACCGACATTGTCTCTAATGACAATATCATGTTCTGTATACTTTTTTAATCGAGACATGCTTTCTTCATTAAGATATCCGTTAGAAACGATGATTAGCTCTTCTAAATTCTGGCAGATATCATCTAACATGTAATAGATATAATCATCGATAATTCCATCAACATCAAAGCATAAAAAAATACCGAAACGCTTCATTAAAACACCACATTTTTAAGTTTCAATTGAAAATATTCTTGAATATGTTTGCTCATAATTTTGTTTAAAGGATTATTTGTTCAAACATTTTATTTTAACTATTTCTTTCATTCTTTTGTAATTTTTTGAATTTAATAGTTATTCTTAAAATTTTTATTTGTTAAAATTTATGGATTAAAGTTTATCTAAACTCGATATTTGCCAATTGTTCATTACTTGCTTTTTCAGCATCTTTTAGGTAATGATCACAAATTGTATTGACATCCCCTATTTCTTTAAGACTTCCCTCATTAATCCAAATTGCTTTATCACATAAATCTCTAATTTGAGGTATTGAATGGGATACTAAAAGTACTGTTGTCCCTCCGTCCATTAATGATTTGATTTTATCCCTACTTTTTTTAAAGAAATTTACATCACCAACTCCTAATACTTCGTCAATAATTAATATGTCTGGATTTACAGCAGTAGCAATTGAAAACCCTAACTTTGCAAGCATACCTGATGAATAGTTTTTAATTGGAATATCAATGAACTCTCCTAATTCAGAAAATTCTATAATTTCATTTTCTTTACTTTCTAAAAATTTTTTATCATAGCCTAAAACTGCACCATTCAAAAAAATATTTTGCCTTCCTGTACCATTATAATCAAAACCTGCTCCTAATGAAAGTAATGGTGAAATATTTCCGTTTGTTTTAACAAATCCTTTATCTGGGGGATAAATTCCAGTAATGAGACTTAATAATGTAGACTTTCCAGCACCGTTAAATCCGATTATCCCTACTTTTTCCCCTTTATAAATTTTAAAAGAAATGTCTTTTAAAGCATGTATTTTTAATTTTCCGGGATTTTTTCTTTGAATTGTACGAATAAAAGACTCTTTGATTGTATCTACTTTTTCACTTGAAACTTCAAAAGTTAAGTCAACATGATTTACTTCAATAGAGATGTGTTTATTATAATCTGGGAGAATATTTTCTAAAATATTATCTACATTTTTCTTTTTCATTTTTTGGTCTTGTTTTTTATGCATAATCTTTTTATTTGATTTATCTGTTTCATGTGATGAAATATTATGTTTTTCTATTAATTCAACTTTTAATTTTTCTTGTTCATGATGTTGCAAAGATTTATTTTTTTTTAAATTTGTATTTATTTTTTTGTTATTTCTTTCCATCTTAAAACCTCATTGCAACTTTCTTCTCATATTTTTTAAAAATAATCACACCTAATATTAATATGATTGTTGATAATAATAATGAATTTATCATGTTTAATGTATTTGGAATTGTTCCCATATAAACAAAACATCTAAATTGATCTATAATCCAAAATAATGGATTTAAAATCATATATTGATGAAAGGGTTCGGGAATGATGCTCATGGGATAGAATATTGCTGATGCATATAATAACATCATTGAGAATACTGTCCATAAATGAATTATGTCTGTGTAATAAACACAGGTAATTGATAAAATTAATCCTAAACCGATTATCATAAGTGTTAATGAAAATATGGGTATGATTGCAAGAGGTATTGTTATATGAAATTGTGCATGTGTAACAACCATTACTGCAAGCAATAAAATTAAATAAATTATGAATGTAATATATTCCGAAAAAATACCTCCAAGAACAAAAACATACTTTGGCGCGGCAGTTTTTTGCAATATGTTTTTATTTCCTTTAATTGACCTCATTGCTATGGAAATTCCACTATTAAAAAACTCAAAAATACATCGTCCTGATAAAAAGTATACTGGAAAGTTCACAATATTCTTTCCAAATAATGTAGAAAAAATGATTGTAAATAAAATTGTTAGTAATAATGGGTTTAAAATTGTCCATATTACTCCTAAAACTGAATCTTTATATTTTGATAAAAAATTTTTTTTAACCAGTTCACTTAATAAAAAAAGGTCATTTTCTTTAATGAAATTCATAACATAATCACGTACTGTATAATTTATATAAATAAATTTTAGTTAGTACTATTATTTAATAATTTAGTTTTCATATAATGTATTTATTTAAATTTGGTTTTTCATTATACTATTTTTTTTGAATATTTTATTTAACAATTTACTCATTGTCTATATGTTTTTTTGCTTTTTGAGATGCTTCAAGGGGTATTTTTCATTTTTTTATTATTTTCCGATGTTTAATATAATTTATTCTTTCAGAGTTAACTTTGTGTTCATTAGTTATTTTTTTTTAATTTATGCATCTTCTAAAGTTGCTTTTTGCTTTTTTGACTAAAAATCTAAAATCAATTTTGCTGGACACCATTATCTTGACCTTAATTTTCTAAAGGGTTCTGTAAGTTTCCAACTATTTGAAGTCTTCATTTCATTTATTATTTTTTTTAATTGGTCAATTTCTTTTGTTAATATTTCATTTTTTTCATTTAATTCTTTTTTTTCTTCAGTTAAAGCATGTATTGTGGCTTTATTTTTATTTTCTTTTTCTATATATTTTTCTATTTTACTTTTTAATTCTGTGTCTGATTTAGTTAGTTCGTTATTTTTGTTATTTAGGTTAGTATTTTTTTTAGTTAGTTCGTTATTTTTGTTATTTAGGTTAGTATTTTTTTTAGTTAGTTCGTT